>CANGJN010000063.1 GCA_947454215.1 Neisseriaceae bacterium
AATTAGCGCCGGTATCCAAAGATTGATTCTTGTCATTTTCATTGGTAAAATTTTCTAAAAAGTCAGGAAAAAGTTATTTTTTATGTTCTGCAAATACCTATTATAACACACTTTTAAAAATTAAGGGGAATTACTGATAGAACAATGGAATTCGAGTCTTAGTCTTTTCCTGATAATTCAAATTTACTTGCCAAATGAAAAAGAAAAAGCATCCAACCATCATTAATTCGTAGCAGTATGGGATCAAATTAATCTTCAAATGTTTCTTCTTCATATTCTATATTGAACTTATCAGAATCTTTATCTCACTTTTTTACCAAATTGAGGATTAGAAGGACAGTAGTGAAAGCAGTTATTTGTAAATTAGTCATTTGAAAGTGTCTGCACAGTTTGATATTCTTGGAGAGATCGTCCAGAGTGTAAGATTCCAGTAAACGTAATAAAATAGGTGTTACACAAACTAGATGGGTTTCCGGTTCAAATCTTGATGTACTTTATAAAGTACATCATTCTGATAGAATAATGTTGTTGCTAGATCTAACAAATCTTGAGGTGAAATAAAATCTTGCGCATTTTCTTTTACTTTAGTACCAAAGCTACGGATAAGATGTTCATATAAATTACTCATAACACAGTTAATTAAGTACTAAAAATATTATAAAAAAAATAATTATTTTACTAAATTGTATCATATTTTATAATCTAACATTAAAATTTTTTGTAATTTTGGTATTCAACTAGTTTTTATATAAAATTAAATTTTGTATTATCATCTAGATCTAAAAATCAATTTAAAATATATCTAAACCAGTCTATTCTTCCTCTTCAATAAATATAACCTTTATTTAGTTATATATACCCGTGATCCATACAGGACTAACCCTATTAATTAATAAGGGTTTTTTTATTTTTTAACTTTACGTAAACTTTAAAGAAATGATCAAAAAAATTCCAGATATTAACTTAATTAATTTTTTATATGCAATTGAATATAGGGCAATCTTAGATCATATTTTAGGTTAAATTTAATATTGTTTCAATTAACCACGTTAAACTAAAACTTTAATATTTTTAATAACATGTTGATTAGATTAGTTATTTTAAAATTAACTCTCCCAGATACTATAAGATAAATAAAAAAATACAAACTTAGGTATATATTTTATTATATAATACTATTTTATATATATATTATTTTTTTATTTAATAACTTGTGTTTTCTACTAATTGATAAAATATTTATCATTATTAGATATGAAAATATTTTAATTCATAACCAAATATAAGTTATTAGAATCTAAGTTTTACTAATTATATAAATTTTAAGCAGACATTTGCACTATTTGCTAAATTTGTCTTAAGATTGTCACTGCAATATTATTATTTTGTTGTTATTTTATTTTACATGTAGATTTTTTAACATTGAATGGCTAATTTGTAGATGATAATAAAAATTTTATTTTATAATTATTGCAATTTATGATAAAATAAATATTTCTAAAAATATAATAAATTTTTTAAACTGTTTAAATAATGAATAAAATTCTAACTTTAGCACATTATTATACAATACCAGAAGTACAAAAATTAGCAGATCATGTGGGTGATAGTTTAGACTTGGCTTTATATGCAAAAGAAAATAAAGCAGATATTATAATTTTTGCTGGTGTAAGATTTATGGCTGAAACGGTAAAAATTATTAATCCGTCTTCAAGAGTTATTCTGCCAGATTATAATTCAACTTGCTCATTAGTTACAATGACTGATATTGATAAATTAAAAGAATGGCGTCAAAAATATTCTGAATATACCCATGTTGCATATATTAATTCATCAGTAGAGCATAAAGTTACTTCAGATTGGATCGTTACATCAAGAAATGTAGTTGAGATTGTTAAATATTTATATTCGATAGGTAAAAAGGTAATCTATAGTCCTGATAGAAATATGGGAGCATACTTGAACTACGAGTATGGTTTTGATATGAAATTATGGGATGCTGTTTGCGAGGTTCATGATAAATTTAATGCATATCAATTAGACAAATTATTTAGTGAAATAGGTGGCTCTAAGTATCTAATATCTCATCCAGAAAGTCCTTTACCAGTTTTAAAAAAGTCAAATTTTATTGGTTCTACTCATGGGCTATTAAATTGGATTGTTAACTTTAAAGGTGATGAAAAATCAGTAATATTTGTGGCAACTGAAGAAGGTATTTTATATAATATGAAAAGTAAAAGACCAGATTTAGATATCAGGCAGGCACCAATATATAGTGGATGTAAGTGTAATTCATGCCCTTATATGAAGATGAATACAGTGGAATTAGTTAAAAGAGCTCAAAAAGAATATGTTGGATTTGAAATAGATTATTTATCTGATGATATAATAAAACAAGCAATTATTCCAATTGAAAGAATGTTAAATTTCAAAATTTAATATTTATTTTAAATATTTTTAATCCAATTAAGTAGCTATTAGATTATAAAATAATTTGATGGAACTGGTATAAATTAATTTTTAAAAATATAATCATACATTTATAAACTTTTTATCTGAGTTTATTAATTAGCTATAGATTTTTCTGTGTTTAGTTTTTCCCATGCTTTATTATTGCTCTCTATTGATTCTAAAAATTTATGTATCTTAATGAGGCATATAATGAATTTTTAAATAATAATTGTTAAATACAAGAAGATAGTTCCTTCCAACTTATGTATATAATAGTTTGCAGTTGCAGCATAGAAAATTTTGACTAATCTTTAAAAATTTGATATATTTATGTTTGTATAACAATTTTTAAAAGGATAATAAAATGTTTAATAAAATATTACCAGTTCTTTTTATGATATTATTTGGCAATTTTATATATGCAAATCAGTTCGTGAATATTCCCCAGGGAACTTATGTTGGAGAAATGAAACAAGTAGGCCCTACAGGTCATTGGGATTCAGGTCCTAATGGATTTACAGCATCTATAGATGCTAATGGTAAACTTACAGCAATTATCGTAGCTCATACTATTGCACCAGTATATATTGCACAGGCAAATCTAGTCATAAATTCAGTTCAATATGATCCAGCAGTAGGTGATTGTGTGGCTTCAGGTGCCTCTATAACAGGTATAAACGTAAGTAATATATTATTTTCAAATTGTTCATTTAATGGTAAGGTGTTAAGTACTAATTTTACAGGAACTTTATCAGTACTTCATGTGAAATTTGCATTTTCAGGGACAGTAAATATTGTAATGCAGTAAGTCGAATAGATATTCAAAAATTTATTGAATCTACACCCCCACACCATGGGGGTGTTTTAATATAAGATATTGGCATTGCTTCACAAATATGAAATATTTTTTAAATTGTAATTACTATCATTACGATAAGATATGTTGTCATTCAAAAGTTGTGTGTGGATACCATAAATATTTATTTTTATTTAATTTTTTAGTAAAAAAATTGCTTAATATAAGTTTGTTATTTTTGATAGACACTTATGGGGAATTTTCTCAATTTTCATATTGGTATTTCTCATTAACTTACTACACTTGAAAGAGCAATAATTTTTTTGCTTTTTTCTTAGAGGAATTTATTTTATATCATTTGAGTTGGACTGTTTAAATTTTTAAAACTAATATTAATTCTTAAACAAGATTTAATATTATGATTTTCAAAAAATCATTTTAAATTTTAACATTTTATAATATTTAATAATAAAATAAATTTTTAAAATTAAAAATTATATTGACCAATTTGAATGGTTTACTATAAATTTATATTTATATTTTTTTAGAAAGATAGTTTAAATTGAAAAAATTAATATACTTAATATGTATGTGTAATATGGTAAATGATTTATTGGCGGTTGATAATAGTAATTTTCAACAATTTGATGATAGGGTAAGTTTTGGTATGCAATTTGGACAGGGTTATTTAAGTTCTTCCCTAGCTCCTGTTTTAGGAGCACAAGATCAGACGGCGACTACTAATTCTAATAATTTTAATTATAATTCTTTATCTATAGAAGTTGAAAAATTATTTGATGTTGGAATTTGGTTTGATGTGCAGATTGCTAATTTAAACTCTTATTCACAATCAAATTTCACACCTAATCCTTTAGGAAATTTTCAATATATTGCTGATGTAAAAGCAAAAATAGGATACAATTTTCAGTTGCTGAGTAATTTAGCTTTGACTCCATATTTATTAGTGGGAAAGAGTGCTAATATTGGAACTATTAATGTAGGCGGTGGTGGATTATATGGTCTTTCAGGACAAAATGGAATAGCCCAAGATTTTTATTTTAATACTGGTGGAGGTCTTAGATTAGAATATATTATTAATAAATATTTTGATATTTATCTAGATCAATTTGCGTCATATAACGCTGATCAGGCTCCACTTTCAACAAATAGTATCTTTGAAAGTGAAGGATTGCAAGGTTTTGGTGTAATAGATACTTCTAATATGCAATACACAACTACTTTAGGATTGAAGATTGATTTATGGCAGGATTTACAATTAGGGGCAAGTTTATTTTATACAAATTATAACTATGGTCAACCAACTTTAGATTTTTATAATCCAGGTGGTGGTTTAGCTACAAATGAGTATGGGGCATTGTTACAAGTTGGCTGGACATTTAAATAAAGTTGTTTTATTAGAATACTTTTATGGTTTTGCTCAGTTTTATATACTAATATAATTGGCAGGTATTCTTTTATGAATCCCCCACATAAGTGTAGGGGATTCATATATTAGGGGCTAACCTTTGATTCATGTACTTAAATAAAAAAATTTTTTAACAAAATTTAAAAATTAAAAATTGATAATATTTAAAAAAATATTTATATCAAACACAGTTTAGACATCTATATTAGAATATATTAAATTTATATTTATATACTACTTAGCCTTAGCTATATGGTAAAATAAATATTCTTTAATATAACTTTTTTAATCATAAATAATTATAAATTACCAATTGTATATTATTTTTATAAAATTTTCATAATATTTTCTATATTGCCCTAAGTAAATATAATTTAAATTATAACTTAAGTAAATTAGTAGTTTTTATATTATCTATGTGAAATTGACAATAAATTTATTTACTCAAATTATTATTCTTAATAAAATCTAAAATGAAATTTGCATGATTTTTTGAGCTAACCTTTCTCCATTCTTTTATAATTTCAAATTTTTCATTTAGTAAAAATGTACTTCTTTCTATTCCCAAAAAAAATTTTCCATATAAACTTTTTTTATTTATAACTCCAAAT
>CANGJN010000064.1 GCA_947454215.1 Neisseriaceae bacterium
ATAATATTTAATATAAATATGTAAACTAAATAAATTTTTTTATATTAAATTGTAAAATATGATAAAATTCTATACATTATAACATATTTAGATATTTTATTTGAATATTAAAATTAAATAAATTATATTATTGATGTTAAAGGTAATAAAATGGAATTAGACATATCGTTAAATTAAATATATGAGAGAAAGTTAAATTCGATTTTATAAACTCTTAAATAAAAAATATTTTAAAAGAAATTAAATAAAATGGATCAAATATATCATAGTGAAAAAACTTGGGTTTATTGTTTTATTACTATATTATCTGCAAATTCTGGATTGATTAGTGCTATTACATTGATTTCCTTTATTAACTTATCTTCAGGTCATATGACTGGTAATATTATTTATCTAGCAAATAGTATTCTTAATATAGATTATCATGATATTATGCTTTATTTTACCCCAATTGGTTTATTTTTTTTGGGAGCCGCTTTAGGAGGGGTAATAATTCCTTTTAATGATTATACCAAGGGAAAAAAATATCAAATGTTTTTTATAATTTCAGCCATAATTATATTTTTTTCAATGATCGGTCTGCTATTAAATTATGATTCTTTCAAATACAGTCTTTCTTTTGTCTTAGGTTTACAAAATGCTTTTAGTACTCATTATGGACAGTCAGTAGCTAGAACAACTCATTTGACAGGAACATTAACTGATTTAGGTTTCCTGCTAACACAAAAATTTATTAATAAAGTTAACATCCAACCATGGAAATTATATGTTAGATTTCTTATGATATTTTTTTATTTTTTAGGTGCATTTATAGGAATATCATTATTTAAAACTATAGGATATTATGGACTTTTATTGTCAATAATATTTTATATGGTTTTATTATTTTTAAATTATTTTAATGATAAATCATACTAAAGAATGTAATTTGGAAATTTAATTAAAATATATAAATCGTAAGTTAAAATAATTTATTAAATTTTAAGAATTTATAGTATAATTATATAGATAGTATTACAAACTTTGATATAATATCATTTAATATAAATAAAATCTTAAAATAAAAGTACTAAATAAATAGCAGATATATTTTATACCAATCAGTATATCTATTCAGAAAGTCATAAATGAATCAGCAATATTTCCCACAAGGCATTGCCGAGGAAGAATTTTTTTGTAATCGAGAAAAAGAAAGATCGTTAATTAAAAATAGTATTGCATCTCATGAACACTTAGTATTGGTTGCCCCACGTAGATATGGAAAGACTAGTTTAATCGCTAAGGTTTTAAGTGAGAATAGTTTTATTGGCATCAGTATAGATCTTTTTTTTGTATTGAATCAATCTGAAGTAAATAAAGTAATTGCAGAAGGAGTTTCGCAACTCATTAATAAAATGCTACCTAAATCAACGGTGGTAGTTAGAAAAATTGTTAATACGTTAGCTGAATTAAATCCCAAAATTAGTTTTAATTTACTTGGTAATAGAGTAGAAATTAATCTCAAGCCATATGCGGATAAAAATATTAGTGAACTTTTGATTATGCTTGATCAATTTGCTACAAAATCTAAAAATAGATGTGTAATCGCCTTTGATGAGTTTCAACAAATTGGAGAATTGAAAGAAAATCATATGATTGAAGCCTCAGTAAGGCATGCGGTTGAACGTAGTAAATCAATAACTTATATTTTCTGTGGAAGTAATCGACACTTGCTTAATGAAATGTTTTCTGATAAAAATAGACCATTGTATCATCTATGTGATTTAATGGTGTTAAATAGAATCCATGCAGAATCTTATTCAATCTTTCTAAATCATTTAGCAACTCAAAAATGGGGTTGTAGCTTAACTGAAGAAGTGGTAAATGAAATTATTAATATTACTGAATGTCACCCATATTATGTTAATACACTATGCAGAAGATTGTGGCGTAATGAACATCCGCCAAAAATTGAAAATATCGTTACTATTTGGGAAAACTATATTGAACAACAAAGTAGTTGGATAATAAGTGATTTTAGCAGACTAACGTTAGTACAGAGAAAATTATTATCATCATTAGCCATATCGCCAACAAAAGAACCATATGGACAAATATTTTCAACATTTGCTAAAATTTCTGCCTCTACTATTCAAAATACATTGCAAGTATTACAGAAACTAGATTTAATATATCAAGATCACAATGATTTTTATCAAGTTCTAGATCCTGCCATCAAATATTTTATTCGCCAACACTTATTATAAATACAAATATTTGATATCTACAATAATTCTGGTATTTATTTTGGCACAAACGTAAAGGGTTATTATTAACGGCAGTTTATGTATTTGTGTACCTGAATACTAAGATTCCAATTATTTTTTAATGCTTCATTAAAACAAATCTTTGTGGCAGTGTTATTGGTAGACAATGGTTGTAACCATATTTTAATTTTATTAGTTAATAAATAGTCATGTTCTTTAAGAAAATCTTCTAGAACAGATATATCATATTGCTTTCCGATAGGCATTTTTATTTCATTAGCTCGAGCAACAGAATTTTTTAGCACTATTTTTCCACCTGCCATATTTATTTTAGGGGATAATGTAACCCAAACATTGTCAGTAACCTTAATTTCTGCAGTTCCACTAGTCTCAATTTGAACTTGTTTTCCTAATTTTTCTAATTGATCACATAAGAGATAAATATTAAAGTAACATGGCTCACCGCCAGTAATTACTACATGTTTAATTTGGGGATAATTTACTTCAATATATTTAACTATATCCTCTATCTTACACCAAGAAAATTTATTGCTGTCCCTTTCTTTAGTTACCAACTCTTCAAAGTTTATTATGTTATCCTCATTTAATAACCAAGTGTGCTTAGTATCACACCAATGACAACCAACATCACAAAACTGTAGTCGGATAAAAATACTCGGTGTCCCAGAAAAACTTCCCTCTCCTTGTATGGTTACAAAGATTTCATTTATTGGTAAACAAGTTCCTGAGTCAAACTTCATTAAAATAACCTTTAAAATTTAAACTTTATAAATCGTTTTGTCTTCCACATGTCCTTCAATAAAGGATTTCTTACGACTAATACATGCCCCGCATTCACCACAATGTATAGTTCCACCTTCATAACATGTCCAAGTTAATTCAAAAGGAACATTTAACTTTGAACCTTCAAGAATGATTTGGGATTTTGAAAAATTAATAAAAGGGGCAATCAAATCTAACTCTGTTGTACCTACGTCCTTCACTCCTAATTTTAATGCAGTATTTAAGGCGGTAAAATACTCCGGCCTAGTATCTGGATATAAATAATGGTCTCCAGAGTGGGCACCATATGCCAAGGCATCAGAGTTATTTATACAAGCTATAGTCCATGCAATTGATAACATTAATGAATTTCTATTAGGCACAACTGTAGATTGCATATTTTGCTTAGTATATTCTCCATGTGGAACAGTTATATTATCATTGACTAGACTAGAATTGGCTAATTTAAGGAATTTTTTTATAAAAGATAAATCTATAATATGATGTTCAGCCTTAAGAACCTGAGTAATTTTAGTTGCAGAATCTAATTCCTTGACCTGTTTTTGACCATAATCAAATGTTAAACACACTAATTCCGAATTATACTTATACTTTAACCAGAAAGCAAGAGTTGAACTATCTAAACCTCCTGATAGAATAAGAGTAATTTTTTTCATAAATAAAATCCTTTATTGTCTAACTGTTCTTACATATGGGGGTAAAGAAAAGTTTTTTATATTAGTTCTATATGGGCTAATATCAATTCCACCTCTCCTAGTGTACTTTGCAAATATTGTTAACTCTTTGGGTTTGCATTTACTCATAATATCTAAATAAATTTTTTCTATGCATTGTTCATGAAAATCATTAAAATTTCTATATGAAATAATATATTTTAATAAATTTTCATGATTTATTTTATTTCCCGAATATTTGATATAAATACTTGCCCAATCTGGTTGCTTAGTAATTTTACAGTTTGATTTTAATAGGTTAGAGTTTAATTCCTCTATAATAAATTCATCATGACTAAATAATAAATCAGAATTAGGTAAGTATGATTCACATACAACATCTAAGTAATCAATATTTGTTCCAGGTAAACTTTGTAATTGAACAGGTGTATCCACAGATATAAAATCTACATCAACTCTAGCACTAACTAATGAAGATATGTCTTTGCTTATTATGTTAATTAATTGGTTCGAGTTATCTATAACTGTGTTATTAAAACTCATAAAATATAGTTTCATTGATTTCGATTCAATTATATTAATAGAGTTTGATGGGTAGGTAATCCTAATAATACCAACATTTGGTTTCCCTCTATTATTTATCCAAGAACATTCATAGTTATTCCAAATATCTACCCCATACATATCTATACCATCAAATTCTAGGCCAAGTGATTTGCGCTGATTAACTCTTGAAATTGCTTGTAATAAGTTAGGATTATAAAATTCTTCATAGTTTACATCCTTGCCTAGATGTCTAATTTCATCAACTTTCACTTATGTCTCATTTAAATTAAGATTTATTTTTTGTTTCTATAATAACATATTGATTTTCAGAATTATTTTTCACTGGCTCATCTTTTATATCGTTATATCTTTTTATGTTAGATTTGAGGTCTTCATAAACTATCTCTTCAGCTACTTTAATTTTTTTTTCTTTAGTATCAATTAATTTATAGTCTCCTAAATCAACAGGTTTCATAATATCATTCTGAAAATCTTTAACAGTTGAGGCATTTTCAACGACTTTAACATTATTTTCTATAGCCACCTTATGTTCTATTTTTGTCTCTACAACTTTATTTTCCACAACCACTTTCGGTTCTATTTTTCGTTCTATAGTTTCATTTTTTTCTGGTTGAACTTTTATATCATGGGCAGGAACTTTGGCTAAAACACTTGGTTTTTCAACTAAGTTGGGATTATTAGATGTGACATGATTGCTATTTTTGAATTGTTTATTAACTCTATCTGGCCTATTTTCAGTTCTAACTTTAGTTTCATTAGTTTTAACATATGCTCTAGGTTTATCTTGATTATTTAAGGGTTTTGATAGCAATGGATCAGCTTTTGTTTGGGTTGTTTTATTTACAAGGTTATTCGCTGTCTTGCTTATTGGAGTCCTTACATTTAACCTAGGATTTTGATTATGTCTGGGATTATGTTTATGTGAGTCAGTATGCTCTTTAATCGGTTCATCTGTTTTAACTTGAGGTTCATTTGCCTTGTTA
>CANGJN010000065.1 GCA_947454215.1 Neisseriaceae bacterium
ATTTAATTATAAAAATAATAGTGTGGGTATATTTTATCCATACTATTATTATTAAAAAAATATAGTTTGAATTTTACTCTATCTTTTTAACTTAAAACTTGATACAATTTATCGTGGTTCAAATAGTATACTAGTATCGTGGGACGTGACAACAAGTTCCCATGTTATAATATCTCCATATATTAATTTTGGAGGATTATTATGGTCATTGTTAAAACTATAAATAAGATAACTAAAGATAAAAAAGTACTATTGGTTATATCGTCAATATGAGCATACTGGTGGCAAGTCAAAAAAGAACTATTATTGAATCTCAGCAATCATTATAATATTAAAGAATGCGATTGGCGTTTATTGTGCGATAAAGTAAAGGAATTAACTGCTCAATGTTCACCTCTATTTGAACTAGAAGTTCCTTTGTCTATTGAGAAAAAATCCAATAGAATTGTTAAGTTACTAAAATTAAAAGATAAATTCAATTAGATAATTAAGATGGTAGTGGGGAATTGTTATAAATATGTGATGTATATATTAGGAATAAACTTCGTATATTTGAAGAAATGAGACTTATAAAATAATAAATCATATAAAGCATTAATAGGAAAGCACTTATGTATTCAAAAGTATACATACGGCAATTTGGTAGATAAAATAAAAAATTTTATATAATGAAGAATATTCTCTTCACTTCTAATAATAGTTAAAACCTAATTTAAGTAAGAAAAAACTCTCTTCGGATATATTTTTTGTATTAAATAAAGTTTATTTCACTTTGTTATCAATGCCTTAAGAGTTTTTATAGATTTAAATATATATTATAGTTATTCAATATCCATTGAAAATTTTATACCTGTTGAATTCCCTCTACTAACCATTTACCATAGTTAATATCTGATTTTACAAAATGCCATAATTCACTAAAAGGGGTTGGACTTTGTTGGGGATTTTCACTTACCATTCCAGTAAATTTAACAGCTGCAAAAAGTTGATTATTGTCAATGTGACAATCAACTAATTGACATTCTAAATTATTAAAATCTGCGATACAATCATTATCATTGATTGTAGATTGTATTTCTTGATATAATTCAGGAGTTAAATATTTCTGTATTTCAAATAAATTTTCTCTATTATTCATACTTTGCACGTGAAGGAATATTCCTTTAGCTTGCCTTAAAAAATAAATTTTTTCAACACCATCAGGCATTTTCTCCATACTTGCAAGATTGTTATCTGTATTCGCTGTTTGAAAATTATTTGTATTATTGTAGAATGAATTTTGTTTATCAAGAGGTGGCTGATTAAAATTATTTTGATTATTAGAGTCAGACGGATAAGATCCTAGTCCCCCAGGTTTGCTTTTTCTAAAAACCATTAAACCCAATACCAATAGAATACCTAAAATAGCTATTATCCCCCAAGGAATATGACTAGAATTAAAATTATTTCCTTGGTCATTTGTTGAAGTATTTTGTTGAGTTATACCATTTGGTTGACTTGCTGAATTCATTTGACTATTTTGATTTTGATTTTGGTTTTGGTTTTGGTTTTGGTTTTGGTTTTGGTTTTGGTTTTGGTTTTGATTGTTTTCTGATGCACTCTTGCCAAGCATATAACCGCCGGCAGCACCTGCTGCTGCACCTAATACGGCTGCGGTTCCTGCACCTATTCCACCAGATCTGTGAGGTTGAGGTTGTTGAATAGGTGCTGCTTGTGTAGGTGGTGGAGTAGAATGATTGTATTGAGGCCTAGAATATGATGGATTTGAAAAACTTCTTCTCATTCCAAAACTTCTTCCTCCTCCAAATCTAGCTGCTTGTATAAAATTACTAAAAAATAAGGCTATTATTGTTAATATCAAAATTAACTTTTTAAATTTCATATAAACTTCCCATGAAAATATTTAATAAACTTTAGTTTTATCTAACAGAATATTAATAAATAAAACGATAAAGCGTACTAAACTAAATTTTTTCTTATTAGTAGATCATCTATAATTTCTATAATTTTTGATTGAGTTACTTCTATATTTTTTTCTGTTGATATTATTTTAATTCTTTGTGAATTTTTTTTTTGTAATTCAGAATATACGCTTTTTATCCTGTTAAAAAATTCAAGATTCTCATTTTCTATTCTATCCTTTTTCGTTGATTTATTAATTCTTTCAAAAATTATATTTATATCAGCATCAAATAATATGGTTAGATCAGGAGTAAGATATCCATCCAACATAGATATCAGTGAATCTATGTGTTGAGTGTCAATTTGTCTTCCACCACACTGATAAGCATATGATGAATCAATAAACCTATCAGAAATCACAATAAAAAATTCATTTAACTTAGGAATAATAACATTTGATATTAATTCTTGCCTTGATGCAAACATTAGAAACAATTCAGTAATTTTATTAATTTTTTCATGATTAAATAATAATAAATTCCTTATAGACTCACCTATTTCTGTACCACCAGGTTCACGAGTCAAATATGTTTTAAAACCTTTACTTTGAATATAATCTTGTATAAAATTTATGTGAGTAGTCTTACCTACCCCATCTAATCCCTCAAGAGTAATAAACAAACCTGGTTTTTTTTGTTGCATAATTATATATTACCTATATATTTTCTACTTTTTACCAAAAAGGTGGTGAGCCTAACCCTCAGCACTTACTTTACATTCATATGGCTGCTTCGTTCCCGACCTGACCAGATTTTGAAGAAAATAATGCAAGGAGACCCACCATTGTTCTATTAAAAAGAGAGGTTAAATCCTCCACCAGGTATTCCAGCAGAAACTGCATCCATTTTTTGTTTTGAAATTACTTCAATTTTTTTAACGGCATCATTTACAGCAACTAATATTAAATCTTCAAGCATTTCTTTATCATCTAATAAAGAGTTATCGATATTTATTTTTTTTAAATGGTGACTACCATTCATTAAAACCTTCACTACTCCAGAACCTGAATCGCCTTCAACTTCTAAAAGAGCAATTTCTTCTTGTACTCTTTGTATGTTTTTTTGGGCTTCTTGAGCCTTTTGCATTAAACCTGCTAATTGTCCCTTATTAAACATAATTTATCCTATAAATAATATTAATTTATACTTTTTATACTACCTGGCATTATTATACCAGAAAATCTATTCATAAGTTCAACTAAATATTTATCACTTTTAATCATATCATCGATATGACTCTGATTTATTTTACTTATTTCAATATTTTTTTTTTCTAGTGTACCACTCAATTCTTCAGAAAATTCATAATTTATAGAAATATTTTGATTTAGAATTTCACAAAACTTCTGATTAATTTGCAACATTATTTCATTATTAACAGCACCCTTATACCTTAAATCAACAACAAGATTAATCGTTTTAGTTTCTTTTTCTGAACTAATATAATTTGAGTTTTTTAAAATTGGAAAGATATGACCTAAACTTATCTCATTAGTAATTAAAAAATTTAACCAATCTTCATTTGATGATATTATCATTTCAGATTTTAAATTTGGTTCATTATCTTTTTCTATAGGATTAGGTTTAGTGCTTATTTGATTGATTTTAATATTATCTGTAGCATTTTCTTGTTGACTTTTATTGATTATATTCTGTTGTAAATCTTTATTATGATTGTTATCATTGATTATTGTTGAAACATTATAATTAGTTTCACTAATAATTAAATTTTTTTCATTACTTGATCCTATCATAAAAGACATCATTCTTAGTATTGCCATTAGAAAAACTGAATATTTATCACTACTCTGATTAAACTGAGAAAGACCTATATTAGTTATTTCATAAAATAATTGAATATCATTTACACTTATAATCTTAGCTAGATTTACTATATTTTGATTATTTGATTTACCTGTTATTTGACAAATACTTATTTCAGTTAATTTTGATTGAATACTAGCTAATATTAATTCTGGATCCTTTCCTTCAGATATATTCTTCTCAACTTCATTGATTAAGGCTGTTCCATCCTTAATAGCTATAAAATTTAATATTGAATAAATAAAATCATCAGATGTTAAACCCAGCATATTAGTAACAACTAATTCTGATATATTCTCCTCACTAAATGCAATTGCTTGGTCTAAGAGTGAGAGTGCATCTCGCATACTCCCTCTAGCTGCTTTAGCTAAAATATTTATTGCGTTAGGCTCACTTTGTATATTTTCATTTTCTAATACTTGTCTTAAATATGCACTAATTTCTGTACTTAAAAGATCCCTTAATTTTAATTGTAAACATCTGGAAAGTATAGTTGCAGGGATCTTAATTAAATCTGTTGTTGCTAAAATAAAAACAACAAACTCTGGTGGTTCTTCCAAAGTTTTTAACATGGCATTAAAAGCAGATTTCGACAACATATGTACTTCATCAATTATATATATCTTATATCTTCCTTCTATGGGTGCATATTGTGCGTTCTCAATCAATTCACGAACATTTTCAACACCAGTATTTGAAGCGGCATCAATTTCTATGACATCAATATATGAACCAGCCTCTATTTGTTTACAATTAGAACACTGAGTACAAGGTTCTCCATCAATTAAATTAATACAATTAAGCGCTCTAGCTATTATTCTTGCAATAGTTGTCTTTCCAACCCCTCTTGTTCCAGTTAATAAAATAGCATGGTGTATTTTATTTGAATTAATTATTTTCTTCAAAATTTTTACTGTATTTAATTGCCCAACTAACATATCAAACCTTTTAGGTCTTAGTTTTCGAGCTAAAACTTTATGCTCCATTTAATTCATTCTACTTTCTTTAATTTATCAAAAACTTCTTTATAATTATTGAGGAAATAATCTTTTTCATAGTTACTACCGACATTCTGTACTTTATTTTATTAAAAGATTAATAAAATAAATCAACTTATTAAGTGATACTTATATTTGTAATAAAAATATTAAAATTTTTTCATTAAATTTATTAAATACGATAAAATCTACATTTATAATTTTACTTTAAATTAAAAGAATATTTGATAATTTTCAAAAATCATATATTAATTTAATTAAATCAAAATGTTATATTTTTAAAAAGAAATGCGGAATATCAGTTACTTGGCAAAATTTAATAAATTAATTGCCAAAAAACTTTATAGAACATGCAATCATAATGGACTGATTTGTCTAATATTACTGTGAAATTACTTGTCTTAATCTAAAAAACATCAATATTGATAATCTTATATAACGCAATGTTTTAAATAACTAAAGGCTTATTCCTTATCAAATATAA
>CANGJN010000066.1 GCA_947454215.1 Neisseriaceae bacterium
CTTTTAAAAACCATTCATATTAATTTTAATAATTCTTCTTATTTAATCCTGATATATTTCCTCTAAAAATTAGATTAGAATTATACCACACAATAGTTATCTTAGTAGTAAGATTATTTTAATAAATATTCTATTATTTTATTTATTAAATAAAAATAATTACCAAATAAATTTGTCTAATTTCTATAAGATATTATAGCATAAATAAAGTTTACTCTATATTAATAACGTACTTTATAAAGCATCTTTTTTTTTATAATAATAAACCATGATATTAATAATAGAATTAATTATTTTCTTTAATTCTATTATTTCATAAATTAATTGATTGATATTAACATAATATTTAATTTTTTAATTATAAATTTACCTAAATTTATATATTTGTGATAAAATAATGCTTATGAATATATTAATTTTAAGGAATTTTTAAATGAATTTACATGAATATCAAGCTAAAGATTTATTAATGAATTACGGTTTAAAAGTACAAAATGGAATAATAGTAACTCGTCCTGAAGATGCAGCTGAAGCCTTCAAAAAATTGGGTGGTAAATCTGTAGTTGTTAAAGCTCAAGTACATGCAGGTGGTAGAGGAAAAGCTGGAGGAGTAAAAGTGGCTAAATCTAAAGAAGAGGCCGTCAAAATATCGAATGATTTAATTGGTAAAAGGTTAGTTACATACCAAACTGATTCACGTGGTCAGCCAGTCAATTCTGTTCTTATTTCAGAAGATGTTTATCCAGTTCTAAGAGAACTGTATTTAGGTGCTGTAGTTGACAGATCAAGTAAATCAATTACATTTATCGCATCTACCGAAGGTGGAGTAGATATAGAGAAAGTTGCAGAAAGTTCTCCAGAAAAATTATTTAAAATCTCTGTAAATTCTTTGGTTGGATTGCAACCATTTCAAATAAGAGATATCGCTTCAAATCTAGCATTAAAATCAGAACAGTTTAATCAATTCTCTACGATAATGTTAGGAATATATAAAGCATTTTTAGAAAATGATTTTTCAATGATTGAGATTAATCCGTTATCAGTTCGAGAAAATGGAGATTTAGTTTGTGTAGATGCCAAAATTGACATTGATTCAAATTCTTTATTTAGACATAAAAATCTATTAGAAATATTTGATACATCGCAGGTTGATGAAAAAGAAGTTCATGCCACTAAATTTGATTTAAATTATGTATCACTAGATGGAAATATAGGTTGTATGGTTAATGGTGCCGGTCTTGCAATGGCAACAATGGATATAATTAAATTATATGGTGGTAAACCTGCCAATTTCTTAGATGTTGGTGGTGGTGCTACAAAATCAAGAGTCATAGAAGCCTTGAAAATAATTCTTGAGGATAAAAATGTAAAGGCAATTTTGATTAATATCTTTGGGGGAATAGTTCGTTGTGATATGATAGCAGAAGCTATAATTGCTGCTGTTAAAGAGGTTAAAGTTGAGGTTCCAGTAGTAGTAAGATTGGAAGGTAATAATGCTGAACTAGGAATAGAAACATTAAATAAAACAGATCTTAAAATAATCTCAGCAAATGGATTAGACGATGCCGCCCAAAAGGTTGTTGCAAGCTTAAATAAATAAAAATGTGTAAGAAAATTTTCAGAGGAAGAGTTTGATGAGTGTTTTAGTTAATAAAAATACTAGAGTTCTGGTTCAGGGTTTTACAGGAAAGAGTGGTACATTTCATTCCGAACAAGCGCTTAGTTATGGTACAAAAATTGTTGGTGGAACATCCCCTGGAAAAGGGGGTGATGTACATTTAGAACTACCTGTTTTTAATACAATGAAAGAAGCTGTACTTGAAACTAATGCTGATGCCTCAGTAATATATGTACCTGCCCCGTTTGTTAAAGATTCAATAGTAGAAGCCACTGATGCTGGAATAAAATTAATAGTTTGTATTACAGAAGGTGTGCCAATTTTAGATATGTTAATTTTAAAAAAATACGTTAATTCTTGTGGGGCTAAATTAATTGGACCAAATTGCCCAGGAATTATTACACCAGGTGAATGTAAAATTGGGATAATGCCAGGACATATACATGCCAAAGGTAACATTGGGATTATATCTCGTTCTGGAACATTGACATATGAAGCTGTTGCTCAAACTACAGCATTAGGATTAGGTCAGTCTACGTGTATAGGAATAGGTGGGGATCCAATTCCTGGTACATCGCATGTTGAGGCTTTAGAAATGTTTGAGAATGACCCAGAAACTAAGGCAATAATTTTAATAGGTGAGATTGGTGGAACGGCAGAGGAAGAAGCTGCGGAATATATTAAATCTAATGTTACTAAACCAGTTGTCGCATACGTTGCTGGAATAACTGCACCCAAAGGGAAAAGAATGGGACATGCTGGAGCAATTATATCAGGTGGAAAAGGAACTGCTGAAGAAAAATATTCAGCCTTTGATAAATCAGGAGTAGTGTGCAGTATGTCACCTGCTACTATAGGTAGTACTATGTTAATGGTTTTAAAAAACCATAAATTGATTTAAGTTATAAGTAGTATAAAATTGAATGATTCTTTAGATTTACAAATACTTGAAGCTCAAAATGAATTAAAATCTGTTAGAGATATAATTAGATTTGGGATTTCATTATTCAACCAATACAAATTATTTTATGGTCATGGTACGGATAATATTTTTGATGAAGTAGTTTATTTAGTTTTATCTAGTTTACACCTTCCTTTAGATTTTGATTTAAATATTATATATGATTCTGCAATATTGAGAAGTGAATTAAATATAATTTTAAAAAATTTTACCCAAAGGGTTAAACTACGTAAACCTGCTCCTTATATAACAAATCAAGCCTTAATACAAAATTATTATTTCTATATAGATGAACGAGCAATTATTCCTCGTTCATTTATACCTGAGATTCTATTAAATGATTTATTAACCCCATGGATTCAAAATATTAATGTCAGCAAAATATTAGATTTATGTACTGGAAATGGTTCCATTGCAATTATTGCAAGTGAATATTTTCCAGAGGCTAATGTTATAGCTACAGATATTGATGAAAATGCTATGCAAGTTGCACAAATAAATATTAAAGAGTATTTACTTGAGCATAAAATTAAATTAATTAAATCAGATTTATTTAAAAATATACCTAAAACTAAGTTTGACCTAATATTAAGTAACCCTCCTTACGTTGATGGTGAGGCAATGAAAAACCTTACTACTGAATATAAATATGAACCAATGCATGCTTTATATGGGGGCGAAGACGGACTTAGATTTGCTTCAGATATAATAAATAATGCTCTATGCTATTTGTCATCAAATGGTTTGTTGGTAGTAGAGATAGGAGATAATAAAGAACAGTTAGAGTTTTTGTATCAAGGGATGCCATTCACATGGTTTGATACCAAAAACGCTCAGGGTTTTGTTTTTGTGTTAACTTATGAACAGTTATCTAATTATTTTGAGAATAATTAATGGCTAACATTTCAGATGTTGTCCTATTTGAACCTGAAATACCACAAAATACTGGCAATATAATTAGACTATGTGCTAATACTGGAGCTAAATTACATTTAATTTATCCTTTAGGTTTTGTTTTAAATGATAAAAAAATGAAACGAGCCGGCTTAGATTACCATGATGATGTTGAAATTATTACATATATTAATTGGGATGACTTTAAATATAAAAATTTATCTAGAAGACTTATAGCCATAGAAACAAATGGTTCCAGTTTATATGATAAAATTTTATATACCAATCAAGATATGTTAATTTTTGGTTCTGAGACTAAAGGATTGTCTGGTTATGTCCTAAATCAAGTTGATTTTATTGTTAGTATTCCAATGATTTTAGGTCAAAGAAGTTTAAATTTATCTAATTCGGTATCTGTAGTTTTATTTGAGTCATGGAGACAAAATAATTTTAACATCGAAGATTAATAAATTATATAAAAGTTTAAGAAATAAATTTTCAAAATGTTGAATATTTTGATCACCAATTGGGTATGCAACAACTAGTAACTTATTCTATAAATAAATATTACTAGTTAGAAATGACTCTATAAGTTGTCTTAGAGAGCTGATAATTCTTGATAAAAGTTTCTCTAACTTTCAAGAAAAATTGCCTAGATTTAATTTTTCCAAGATTATTTCACTTTTTTTGTTTATAATTAGTGCTCTTCATCTTTCAAAACTCTTTATACTCTTTGTATTAAGAAAAATATTTATATAGAATATGAAAATATATTGTCAAGTAAAATTAACTAAATGTATTTTTTTAGTTTAATTATTTTTAAGGAGATAAATATGAAAAAAATGTTGATTGTTCTATTATTTGGAATGTTTATTAAAAATGTAGTGGCTGGAGGTCTATGTTCTAAAGGAGGGTCTTGTAGAGAAGAACAAGTGGCTGAAGAAGAACAGTTTGAGGAAGAAGGAGATGCTGCAGAGAGAACTCCCCTAATAAATAATCTTAAAGATCCAAACATCCCAACTTCTTGTAGCGAATTACGTAAAGACACAACTTATTATCGCAACCTCAAAGATCAAGGAGATACTCTTGTGGGCATTCATATTAATACAATTACAGTCACGGGTGACCATTCTTATCTTATCGATGGATATTATTTTAAAGTTCTCAAACGTATAGTAAATGGAGTAGAACAACACATACATACGAATCAACAGAAAATTAATAAATGCGTAGACATTGAAGATAAATGGATTAATGACGGTAATACATATGTTCCCTTATACTTTATATTAGAACCTAAAAAAGGAAGTCTGATAATGCAGAGAGTAGAATTAATTGGCAATTTAGCAATTGAAGCTAAGGATGGATTAAAGTGGATACTAAAAATTAAAAATTTTGAAGATCTAGTACTCAATGAAGATCATTTTCAACATAATCAACGGTAAAAATAAGTCTACTGATGGACTGGTAACTTATGTTACTTATGAATCACATAATTTTTAACCTGTGTAAATATTTTGGTTATACTTAACATATTTGGATGCAATATAAATGAACTTTCTTAAATTTCTTTGCTAATTTTATCATTATTCTTATTACTATATTGCAGGTTTAAATTTATAGTTATAAATTTTTGGTTACTACTCAGCAACCATGATTTAGCATATAATTTTAATACTGAAAACAAGAATAGATTTATGATAGGATAAAATTAAGTAGAAGATAAAGATTTATATTGAAGAATTAATTATACTTAAAACAGTAAAAAATGTTTTTTAATGACA
>CANGJN010000067.1 GCA_947454215.1 Neisseriaceae bacterium
AAAAAAAAACTAAATCAATGACTTACTGATAAATGCATTTTAAAAAATCGGAAACTTCCGTTGTAAGATCTTAAAAAAAATATTTTACTTTAAACTTTAAATTTAGTAAATCAATATATTTCTACTTTTAGATATTTTTGTTATAAATAATGGTAAAATATGCTCATTTAAGGATAGTGAATTAAAATTTGATAAATGAAATTGGAAAATTTGCAACTAAGGTGGTTCTAGAAAAAGTTGATATAAGATGGGATTATGTAGACATGATTGAATAAAAATAGCGAGTTAAGTTTTAAAAGATTACAATATCCATAGGAGAATAATAAAATTAGACAAAGTGGTTTTTACATTGTCTTATACTAAATTTAATATCACATAAATATCAACAAATTTCGGTTAGTGATAAGCAATTTAATTAGTTATTTAAATATACCTTTTCCTGGGTGTTATTTTAAGTAAATTTAAATAAAATGATAGATTAAATGATTTTTTGATCTGTAATTGCTAATTTGTATAAAATTAGAGTTACAATTACTTGATATTCTTAATTTGATTGACTTTAATAACTTTATTGAAACGTTTACTGCAAGTAAATCTTAGATATAGGATATTTTGAAAATAACTACAAATAATATAAAGTATATCAAAGAATGTTGACAATAATAAATGTTAGTTAACTTATAAAAATTTTATCTAAATGCCAACCTTAGCCTTTCTTAATAATGGAATTTGTTCTATCATCAACAATAATATATTTAATACTGTTTTTACTGCACGTTTAGTAAAAATATCTTATTTAGTTACTCTAGTTTAACTATGTATATATCATGTCTGAACTATATTTCTCCATCACATATCTAGTTATTTCACTCCACAATTCTCTATTAATCTAAATTTGAAAGTGAATTAAGGTTATTTGCCATAAATGAATTTTTTGCATCATGAAGTATGTAGTTTAGGTCAAATAATTCTTGGGATATTTCTAAACAATCTCTTGTATTTAAACTATATGTATACCATCCTTTATCAAGGTAATTTAATTAATCAATATTAAAAATTTATTATTTTTTAATTCCTATCTAACTGAGGTGTATCAGTTTATAAAATCAGTCAACTATTGTTGACTAAAATCATAAGTCCATGTACTTTTTTCATTAGCATTAATATTGTAGATTTATTTAATATGGATGTTTGTTTATTAGGTAATTTTAAATTATTCCTTATGAATATTAATTTATATGTGCTTTAACTTAGTTTTTTATTTTTTGGAACAAATTAATTGCTAAAATCTGCATAAAAATTTTCTTCCTCTTATAATAATTATCATAAGGAATAAATATGGACTAGGTAGGTAAAATGATAGCGCGGTATTTATTTTATTAGCGATTTGTCTAAAAATGGCTTCATTTTAGAAATTTAATAGTTATTCTAAGTTAATTTTTAAAGATTAAGAAGTTATATTAATCTACATGACAGTTGTATCATGAATTTAGGAAAATTGATACCTAGGCAAAAAATTATTAGTAATATCATAGTTTACTTAAATATTTTATAAGTTAAAACCATCTTTATTCGGCAACTCTATATCTTCTAATAGATATTTTTCATGCTTTTCTTTATAAAATTTAACTTTATTTAATTTAATGAGTAAGTTATCTTTAAAAAAATCTTGAATGGTATTAAAAACTAATGTAGGTTCATTATTAATTTCTTCACATATAGGTTTATAGTAAATTTTATCAAATATCCTCCAATATTGTTCTTGAAGTGTGTTTGTGAAAGACTTGTATAGTAATGCAGTAGTTCCAAATGGAAAGTAAAAATAAAAATTATTATTGTACAGTAAAAATATTTTTCTTTCAATCGTATTCTTATTGGTTGATTGAAAAGTATTAAAATCATTACAGTTTGTCAAACTAATCATATAATAATTATTAACATTATTTTTTAATATTTCAGGAGTAATTCTGGAACTTAAAAAATATGTCGGATCATCTTTGTTGGAATAAAAGTTTAATTCCTTTAAGGGAAGATTTTTGATCTCTTGATTCTGTTTATTATCCTTCCAAATAAAATCAAGCTCATTTGTATTAGGATTACAACCTAAAAACCTTGCCTCATAATCTCTGTAAATAACAGTAAGATTTTTAGAATGAAGGGTTGAATCGGATTGCTCTTGGCTTAAATAATTGTCAGGCGTAGGTATAGACAAGGTTATTTTCTTAAAATAATTTTCTTCATTTTCATGTTCTTGAATATTATATTTAAATAATGGTGATTGTTCATCACTATAAGTTTTATAAAAACTATCTTTATATTTAAAGTATATTGCTTTATTTTTACTGGTTTTGTTTAAATAAGTAATTAACTCACTACAAGTTTTTACTACTTTGTCATATGCACTAAAAACAAACAAACTTTTCTTCATAGCATACTCCCATTTTTCTGGGTTACCAAAAGATGGTTTGTAAAATGTTATATCATTTAAGTTAAAATTAGTTGTTTTAATTGTACTATTTTCAGAATAGGTATAAGAAAATTTATCCTCTTCTTTGTCACAGTTGAAACTATGCATATCTAAATCATGAACCTCTAAATCGGATTCATTGATTTTATATCCAGAAGATTTTTTTAAAGAATGACTTAATTCATCAGAATCATGCAATTTTAGTTGGCTTAGTGCAACGAACTCATGAATAGTTACAGGTTTTCCGGATTTTGGATCTATTATTTCTTTTATTATTAATCTGTAGATTTTAGATGATTCTTCTAGAGGATAAGTTATTGCGTAATAATAAGTTTGGTATCTAAAATATATATTTCCATAATATTGTAAACTATGAGAATGATCTATTAATATTTTGCAATTTTTAAAAGATGCGTCGATGCTAATAATATGAATCAAATGGTATGGGTTATTAGTGAATCCATAAGTGTTACTTACACATATAAATAAAAAAGTTACAATTAGTTTCATTTTCAACTTTATAATTCCTTATATAGATATTAAATTAAACTAAAGGCTAAGTTATTTAACTTGAATGCCAATTAGGTTATAAAATATTAATTTAGATATGAATATTTATTTAAATCGTCCAGTGACTTTTGCTTACATAAAATTTTCTTAAAAGTATAGAAAATCCAAACAGAATTAGTAATTAAACCAAATATTTTATATTGATAACATTTCCATATTTTAAACAAGCAAAGAGTATATATGAGCAAATGTTTATAATTTAATCAAAATTATGTGCTTTACTAATGATGTTGTATTATATTATTATAACAAATCGATAATTATATTCTTAATTCAACAATTTGTTAAATTCAATAATGAATAAGTTTTTTCTTCGTTTTATGAAAAGTTATATAAAATATATTGTTAAAATAAAATTAAAAATATTGCTAAATCAAAATTTTATAAGAGGATTTTAACTTTTATTTTTATGTTTAATTAAAAAATGAAAAATGGTATAATTGCACTAATAAGTAATAGCCTTGTACCCTGTGGTTTTTATAAATATATGATAAAATTGATTAACTAATAGGTGATTTGGTTATTTAAATAACTCGTAAAAAAATATATTTTAAAGTGTTATACATTATTTATTTGGCAATATTTTTTTAAAAAAATTGCCAAAGTCTAGTTTGATAAAGCCATATTTTATATTTCACCATTTATAATATCATGTATGTCTGCTCCATACTTCCATACTCTATCTACATATTCCTCGCCCCAATCATCTATTAACATCATAATTTGAGAAGTGAGTTCTTCATTTTCAAATTCACCTTCTAAAAATGGATTTTCTGGATCATGGTGAATATAGTTTATGTCAAATAATTCTTGTGACATTGTAAAATAATCTTTGGTATTTAAGATGTATGCATGCCATACTTTATCAAGATTATTTAATTCATCCATACTAAAAAATTTATCAGTTTCTAGTTCTGATCTAACTGATGTATACATCCAACACATAAAATCAGTAAACCATTGTTTACTAAAATCATAAGTCCAAGTATTTTCTTTCATTAACCTCAATATTGTTGGTTTATTTACCCAATTAAGGATGACTTCTTTTTCTGGTAGTTTCAAATATAACCTCCTTTTTAAATATTAATTTTGATGCAATTAAATTGGTTTATTTATTTTATAAATATTTTATCATAAACTATACTCAGTTTTGTTATAATTTGTGATTTTAAAATTTTTCAATTATATAGTTAAGCTAAATTTCCTGTATTATTATTACGCTCATTTCTTTATGTTTTGTTGAAATGTTTGCCACTTAAATCATGAAATTTTAATGTCAGTAAATTGTCTAATTCACTTTTATACTCTTTTGGAATAGAATCTATGTATGTTATTATTGCTTTTTCAAATTGATCATATATTGAATAATATCTGTCATTAAGTGCCTTATTCTTGATAAATTTCCATAATCGTTCTATCAAATTTAGATTTGGTAAATATATTAAGTTAATCTTTAATAATGAAACTAGTTATGTTACAATATCACATCTCTAATATTTGGCGGTATCTAGTATAATTGTTATTGGCACATTAATTTTGATTGCGGCTAGTTTTTTTAATAACTCACACACACTATTCGATTAATATATGTTTTGTTTGTAATTGTAACTAATTCATGATTAATTGCATTTAAATCACCTAGAACATTAAACCTTTGGCGTCCAGATGGTACTTTTAGAAAAATTCTTTGAAAACACCATAATATTGATGTATATAATGAATGAACAAAGTTTACAGCATCGAAAAAGTATACTATTTGTTTACCTCCTTTTGCTTCATCTAATAAAGACTCTAATACATTATTACTATTGAAAGTAGAAAAGATTTAACTTGGTAATGCTTCTTTTCAAAGAACGTTGAGGATTTGCTGTAAAATATTACTCTAATGTTGATTTATATTCCATTAATATACTTTGTGGTTTATTGAATCCAACTTCTTTTATTGACTCTAAAACCTTTATTTTTAAATTGTTTCATATAATTGCTTACAGTATTGCTAGAAATATTGAAAGTGGTTGCTATTTTAATTATACTCATTGCACTATTAACTAATAACAGCAAATTTGATTTACGCTGAAACATATGTGTTATATTTCACTTTAATTTAACCCAGAATTCATACATTCATCCCACGAAAAATTAACTTCTTATAGATATTTTGGTAAAAAGTGTATATTTTATCGTGGTATATAT
>CANGJN010000068.1 GCA_947454215.1 Neisseriaceae bacterium
TACCACGATAAAATATACACTTTTTACCAAAATATCTATAAGAAGTTAATTTTTCGTGGGATGAATGTATGAATTCTGGGTTAAATTAAAGTGAAATATAACACATATACTAATACTTATTTTGATTATTATTTAAAAACTAAGATTGTTTAGGTAAGTTTGTTAATATTATTCCAAAAATTATTACACCTATAATACAGAATTCCAAAAAAGTAATTTTTTTATGATATATTACCGTTTCTATTAGAATTGCTATAATAGGGATCATATTTTGGAAGATGATTGCTTTATTTATGCCTAAAGTTTTAATGGCCTCAGTTAGAAGAATGTAGCCTAATGCAGTACATGGTATAGCAAAATAAATAATTCCTATCCAAAATTCAGATATTAATGGTTTATATATAATTGGATGATTTATAATTAAAAAGATTAAAGCACTGATTGCCGCTATTATTGATGAGTTTAAAACAATTTCTGTTGAACTTATGCCTTTTCTTGAAGCAACTTTAGTTAAAATATTATATAATACCGCTGGAAAAACTATTAATAATGCAAGAGAATATTTGGAGTTAAACTGGCTAAAAAAATTAATACAAAAAATACGACCACATGACATTTTTACATTGATAATCGCAATTGTTCCTAATAATGCAATAATAAGACCAACATAGCTTAATAACTTTAATCTATCTTTAAGAAATATTATACTTGCAATTGAAGATAGTGAAGGGGTAAAGGCAAAAACAATAGCAATTATTATAACAGGAATACGTTCACTAGAAATTAAGAAAAATAAAAAATAAAAGAAAAAGCCAAATATACCAATAGCAAGAAATAAAAAACTATTCTTTTTAAGTATTTGATAATTAAAAAAAACTCCATTGAAGATTTTATTAAAAATTAATAATACTAAGAAGGCACTAAAGAATCTAAGAAATATTATAGAATATGGGTCAGTATATTTAATTAAAAACGATGCAGTATGAAAACTGGAACTAAAAAAAATAACACATAAAATTATTTTAATATATGCCATAGACAATGTATTGTAATTATTTTTTTTCATTTAACTCTCCATATCTAGTAAATTAAAATCAAATGTTAATAATATTAAATTAATATTAAAAATCCTAAGTTTAACCGTTGTCCCTTTGGGCTTGGTGGTTATCAGATTGGTTAAATCAATTGTTAAAGGAACTTCATTTAATTGAGCGTAAGACTTTTGTATAATAGTTGCATATACTATGGTTAAGTTTTCTTGGATTAAGTATTTTAATGCCCAATATTTTTCCATTTTATCTTGGAATTCTATATATTTTGAGTATTGGGTATCAAATTTTTCTGTGACTTCTAACAGTACTGGATCTAAACTTGAATAATAATCTTTAGTCTTATTTATTAAACTTATAATTTGTCTTTGGTTTATGTAATCTACAGACCTTCTTAGAGGAGAGGTGGCCCAAGTATAATAATCTACCCCTAAACTAATATGACTTTCTGCTTGATTAGTCATCTTAACAGGATAGTTGGCTTTTTTAACTCTATATATTGCCGGTATAAAAGCATTAGTTAGTAGTCTTCCCCAAGTACAATTAGCTAAAATCATTAGCTCACTGACTAATTTATCAATAGGATTTCCTCTAATTCTTTTATGTACTTTAATTATATTGTTATCAAAAGAAAATCCAAAATCAATTGCAAGATTGTTAACCGATGGTTTACCTCTTCTTTCTTCTAATTTTAAGGCAAATCGATATAAAATTAAAAGATTTTTTTTATAATAGAAATCTTGATTGTCATCGGCGATGGTAGTTTCATTAAAAATTTTTTCTAGTTCTTCAATTCTTAAATTAGTTTTAATTTTAACATTATCGATAGTTGAATAGTATTGAAGGATATCGAATTCTTGATTAACTTCAAAATAAATGCTCACAACTTGGCAAATTTTATCTTGTATTAAACTAAATTCTTGAGTTATATCATCTGGTAACATAGTAATTTTTTTGCCAGGATAATAGATAGTTGATATTTTTTCACAAACAATATCTTCAATCGATTTATTTAGTGTTGGGGCTGCTATATGGATGCCTATGATATATTTATCATCCTTTAATTCAATCGAAAATGCATCGTCAATTTCTGTCGTTGAACTATCATCTATAGAAAAAACATCAAGTTCTAATCTATTGTTAGCATTACAATCATTTGTTTTTAAATCATATGTATAAACCTTATTAAGGTCTATATTGTTATCAACAAAAAATAATTTTTCAAAAAAACTTTCTTCGTCACCAATTAATTTAGCACGAAAACAAAATTCAAGTAAAGATAATTCGTGCTTTAAAGAGACTGTATTTAATGCCTTATATTCAATAGTATTTTTATTTGGTTTATGCAATAATTTAAAAATATTTATATTTTCTTCACTAAATTCCAATTCTGGATTTTCAAATTTTTGATTTAGTTTATAACATAAGTCATTATAACGTTGATCATCCAAATCACGTTTATTTTTGATTTGGATTTTAAGGTTTTGTTCTTCAAGAGTAGATTTTCTAAAACAGCCATCTAGGAAATTATGAAATAATATTTTTTCCTCAGACAATTTTATTAATAAAGCACTTTTTTGAGAGATAGTATAATTATTATTAAAGTATAAAAGAGATAAATCATCAATGGTGTATTTTTCTTGATCAGTCAATAATTCAAATATAAGTTCAACATCAATATCTGATTTTATCTTATCAATATTCAATGTTAGCTCGTTAATATTTTCATTGATGCGATAAATTAACTGGGTTATTTTTATTTTTTTTGCTACTTTTTCTTGGTGTAGTTCAACTAAAATATGATTTTTAAAAACTTCTGTCTCTTTAGCTATTTTATAAAATAAACCATCATTTATCATAATATAATTCATTTTCTCAACCATAAATATATAATTAAAATTAATAAAATTGTAGCAAAAATAATATTTAAACGCTGGAAACTTTTAATCTTTTTAATTAATTCTGCTTCTTTATTATTATTGTTTTCAAGATTTTGAAGTAATAACCTCGGTAATTTTGGAATGGCGTGGCTTAAATAAGGTAATTCTCTTTTTAAGTTTGATAAAAAACCCTTTATCCCCATATTTTGTTTTATCCATTTTTGTAATATAGGTTTTGCTGTTATCCATAGGTCTAAATTAGGATTTAACATTCTACCCATTCCTTCAACATTTATGATTGTTTTTTGGAGTAAAATTAATTGAGGTTGAACGGGGATATTAAATTTACGTGATATTTGGAATAGTTTAATTAAGACTTGACCAAAAGATATTTCAGCTAATGGTTTATTAAAAATTGGTTCGCATACAGTTCTAATTGCATTTTCTAATTCTTCAACTACGGTAGTTGATGGAGCCCATCCAGAATTTATATGTGTTTGAGCTACTAATTTATAATCACGGTTAAAAAAAGCTAATAAATTTATAGATAAATATCTCTTATCTTCTTCTGATAAGCATCCAACAATGCCAAAGTCTAATGCTATGTATTGATTTTTTTCATTACAAAATATATTTCCAGGATGCATATCAGCATGAAAAAAACCAAAATGAAAGACTTGAGTGTAAAATATACTTACTCCATTATGAGATAACAACTCTAAATTTATTCCTTTTTCTTTAAGAGTTTTTATATCAGATATTGGAATACCATCAATCCATTCTAAAACTAATACATCAGTAGTAGAATAATTGTAATAGATAATTGGGATTATTATCTTATCATCATCTTTATGTAATCGATGTAACTCTGTTGCATTTCCTGCTTCTTGGATAAAATCTAATTCAGCAAAAATAGTGTTTTCAAATTCTCTAACTATCTCTTTTAGTTTTAACCTCTGTCCGTCCTTAAATACAAACTCAACAAATACTGCGATCATTTTTAGAACTTTGAGGTCTTTAATAATTGTATTTTTAATATTGGGGCGTAATATTTTTACTGCAACATATGTACCTTCATCTTTTAACTTTGCTTTATGAACTTGAGCTATTGATGCTGATGCAACCGCCTCTTGACTCCACTCAGAAAAAATATTTTCTATTGTATTTCCAAGAGATAATTCAACTATTTCTCTAGCAATTTTACCGTCAAAGGATGGAACATTATTTTGTAACTGAGATAATTCTTTGATAAAAGAAGGTGGAAGAATATCTTGTCTCGTAGATAAAAGTTGACCAAATTTGATAAAAATAGGTCCTAATTGTTCTAAACATAACCTTAATCTTACTGCTAGGGGTTTATCTTTAAATTTGATTGGAATAAAAAATAAGGTACTTTCTACTAAAATTGCAATTTTAGTTGTTTTATGATATTTTTTTAAAATTTCAAATAGTCCATATCGATGTAGGATAATAATTATTCGAAAAAAATGAAAAATTCTACCCATCTTAATTGTCTACTTTTAAATATAAATTTAATTTAACTTCTAATCGATTAATATCATCATTTAAATTGTCTACTTCATTACAAAATACTTCTATTTCATTTTTATTTACAATATCACCAGTTTCATATAAGTAATATTCTAAAATTGATGTTTGTGCATTATCTTCGACTAATTTATAAATTGAATGCAATGTTTGTAAAAATTTATTTAGCACATGAATTAAAAATATTTTGCTTAGTGATTCGGAGTGATCTAAATTTATAAAAGAAAGATTAGAAAAAACTTCAATTATATTTCTTGCAAATGACCTATCTCCTGTTATGCTTATTAATTTATAAGCTGCAATTTTATCTTTATCTACTAAGTAACTAAGTAAAGATGATGGAAATATTATTTTAGTTTCATATTCTTCTGTATCTATCAAGTATCCATCTATATCTATTCTGGCACATAAGTTAAAGTTAAGAGCTGGAAAAATTAACTTAAACGTTTTATTACTATTTTTTTTAAGTATGTTTAAACTACCTTGATTATAACTTAAAATGTTATTAAGTAGTTTTATGAACACCTTATTAAAAATCATATTTTGTAACCTTTGTGCAGTGCTACTATACCAAAAGTTAAGTTAAGATAGTTTACATTATTAAAGCCTACATCAATTATCATTTTTTTTAATGATTCTTGATCTTGATGCATCCGTATTGATTCGACTAAATATTTATAACTATTACTATCGTTAGCTACAATTTTACCTAATATTGGTAAAAATTTGAATGAA
>CANGJN010000069.1 GCA_947454215.1 Neisseriaceae bacterium
ATTCACAGTTATTTTAAAATTTTATATAATGTTTATATTTATTTAGAACTGATGTTACGGACTTTTAAAATAATCAACTATTGATGATATTTTCATGATGTTCATAAAAATAAAACTATTATAACTTAATGATTTCATATAATTTTTACTCTACTTTAAAGTTAAAAATAGTTTTCTTTTATCCTTGCCAACTCTTGAAGTACATATTTGGTTGAATTAATAAACATTTTGGCTTTAAAGCGAAATGATTAAAATTTGTAATTACTTTGTATTTCTCCTATTTGATATAGGCAATTAATGAATAAAATATATAGGAGGATTGTGTCGCAATAGTTCTTATTGGAGACTTAGATATACTCGCATTTTGTTTTAAAGTTTTATAATACTTACTCCATCGTTTATGATAAATATTGATAAGCTTTGTACTACTTAAACTTAAATCTTGGTTTACTAGAAATCTTTAACCTGTAGAACCATCTTTGTTTTAAAAACTTGTTTGATTATTAAAACTTTGAAATTAATGCCTTTTAACCAAACTTTAATAGGAACATTTTCTTTAATAATATAACGAATTTATAGCTTTAAAATCATTTTTTCCGTTTAATGTTGAAAATATTTTTGATTTTATATCAAAAATAAAGATTTTACTTGGTTCATAAACCATGATTCTGCTAATATATACCCAAATTGTACATTATTTTCTATAGCAATCTCTAAAAGTTGGGTACATTTGTTAATTTTTAGTACAGTCACTTTTATAATAAGTTTGTTATGTTTTAATGTCGTAGTAACTCTCAAATTTAGTAACAATATTAAATATCAAATGCGATGGGGGAACAGTTAGTGTCTTACTGTTATTTGTTGTATTATAAAATATTGTTAATGGAATTATTCCTTTGACTATGGTGCCACTTGTATGGTCATAATGCCAAAATAATATTATTTACCATCGGCATATGGTTTATGAATAATTATATCATCAAATACTAAACAAACATTTGTTGATTTAAGATTTCTAACCAATGATTTAACCTGCGCCAATTAATCCTTATTTTGATGATTTGTATTAATATGTAAGTTACCTGGTGTTATTTTATTGTCTAAAATTCTAGATATGTCAGTTGCTTTCAGAATAAACCTCTAAATAATCAGTATATATGTCAAATATTTCATTCATTGAAACCTCTTTTAAAATAATAAAAGAGTGATTTTATCATATTCACATAATTTATGATAAAATATTTATAGGTTCATCTATTTATTTTATTTTTTGAATATTTAAATTAGTATAATACTGATAAATAGAATATTTTATTGGTTAATCCGTAACATCAGTGAGAATAAAAAATTAATTTGTTAGCGTTTTAAATAGATTCCAAATAACAGTTTTTCCATATTAAAATCAAAGAAATCCTTTGATCAATTATTATGATTATAGTTAAATGCTCATATTATAAAATTTGAAATATTAAATGAATATTCTTTTTCAGTACCATCGTCTAAATAATAGATTGCACTACCAAGAACTGTTGGTATGCACTTTAGCGTCGTATATTCTTTTCCACTTATAGTGATTTTTCCAATCATAGAATAAATAAACGCTCCTTTTCTAGTACTAATAGCATTTATTCTATTTACTTCAATGAAAATATTATTTTGTAACTCGAGTTTAATAACACCCTTATGAAACTTCTCATCCAAAATTTTACATCCATTAATACTATAATGATCTGGAAAATTTAAATCTTTATAACTTTCTTCATAATCATTTTTATCAACAAGTGATAAATTTTTTTGTGGGATGAAATAATAATCTTGATTTTTAGGTACAGTCCTATTTGGGTATATTTTTAACCATCTTATCAGTTTAATTTTAATATACCCATCAGGATTTAAATTAAATTCTAAAAAAGGAATATGAAGAGATAATTTATTATAAATTAAAAGACCTCTATAGTCACCATGTTTACTCTTTGGAAAAATCTTGAGTACTATATCATCTATTTTATAAATAATATAAGTATCTATAGGAAAAATAAATTTAGTCTCTTTTTATTCAGAAGATGATGTTAATGGAGTTGCTACAAATATATCACCATCACCAGTGTGTCTTTCTGTTTCAACCTTTGATCGTTTACGAGATGGTGAAGAAAGAGTTTTTTGAGGAACATAATAATATATGGTATTTATTTTGAGTTCTTCTTCTGATAAAAATATTGGATAATATTCAATTGGATTTTCCTGATAACTATAATTTGTAATCAATGATAAAGAAGAATCTATATCATAACAAAGATTAAAGGTGTAGTTATTATCATCCATAATTAATTTAAATCAGAGTGCAGTAATCCATCTTTCAAAAAATATTGTAAATTGGTGCTTTTAGCTATTTGTGCATTGTGTGTTACAATAATTAAACTGGTATTAATTTCTTTTTGTAACCTGAAGAATATTTCCATAACTGTATCACTTGAAAAATTGTCCAAGTTCCCAGTAGGTTCATCTGCAAAAACTAATAACGGATTATTAATTAAAGCTCTTGCAATGGCAACTCTTTGTCTCTCTCCACCAGATAACTGCCCTGGATAATTATTAATTCTATGGTCTAACTTTAGATAAGATAATAGATCATGAGCTCTAGCTGTCTCTGATTTTAAAATTTTTCCTCTTATGATTAGTGGCATTAGAATATTTTCTATAGCTGTAAATTCAGGTAATAAATGATGAAATTGATAGACAAATCCATAATATTTATTTCTTAATATACACATCTGCTTTTCAGATAAATTATTTAAATTTTTACCATTAAAAATTATATTTCCAGAATCTGAAGAATCTAAACCTGCTATTATATGAAGCAAGGTGCTTTTACCACTACCCGAACTACCTGTAATACTAATTGTTTGTCCTCTTAATACTTCCAAATTAATTCCATTTAAAATATTTATTTTATTATTTCCCTGAGTATATGATTTTTTAAGAACATTGCAACTAAGTAAATTTTGATCATTCATATCGAAGTGCCTCAACAGGATTGGTTTTAGATGCATTAATGCTGGGATATATAGTGGCGATTATACTTAATATATTTGAAATTATAAATATATATAATACATCACTTGGAATTATTTTTGAAGGTAAATAATTAATAAGGTATACATTGCTATTGATAATAACATAACCAGTTAATTGTTCGATAATATGAACTATATGTCCTATGTAATAAGATAACAACAACCCTAACAATGTTCCAATTGTTGTTCCTATAAACCCAGATATCGCTCCTTGTAAAATAAATATTTTGATTATACTTAATTTTGATGCACCGATTGTCCTGAGTATAGCAATATTAGTTTTTTTCTCTCTAACACTCATTACCAGCATTGATAATAAGTTAAAGCTAGCCACTGCTATAATTAAAGAGAGTATTACAACCATCATTTTTTTTTCTAAGGCAACAGCCGAAAAATAGTTTTGGTGCTGATCTATCCAGTCTGTTATGATTAAATCTTTTGAGTTTAAATTATTTTCTAAGTTTTTTTTTATATCTTGTGTTTTCATAACATTAGAGACTTTTAATCTAACTCCAGAAACACTTTCTTTAAATTTGAATAAAACTTGTGCATCTTTCAAATCAATCAAAACTAAAGAATCATCATATTCACCCATATGTAAATCGAATATTCCTGTTATAGTAAACTGTTTAAGTCGAGGAATCATTCCTGCAGGAGTAACTTGACCATTTGGAGTAATCAAAGTAATTTTTTGACCGAGACTAACGCCTAATTGATTTGCTAAGCCTTTTCCGATGATTATATTAAAACTCCCAGCAGTAAGGGTGTTTAAACTACCATTTTGCATATTTCTTTCAATATCTTCGACTTGAGTTTCATATTTAGGATCAATTCCCCTTACAAGAACACCACTGACATTGTTATCAAATGATACCAATGCTTGACCATCTATATATGGGGCATAAGATAAAATATTATTATCAATAGTCTTCGCTAATTTTCCAGTGTCTTCCCAATTATTAACAGAGTTATTTATTCCAGTAATTTGCATGTGCGAAGTAATACTTATAATTTTACTGCGAATCTCACTTTGAAAACCGTTCATAACTGATAAAACAGTTATTAAAGCTGCAACACCTAATGATATTCCAAGAATAGAAACAAAAGATATGAATGAGACAAATCCAGTTTTCTGTTTAGAAGTTAGATATCTCAAGCCTACCATTAATTCAAATTTATTGAGCACAATTATTCCTTATTATTCTTAGTGTATGGGTTTTTAAGTTGTGATACAATTTTTTGTAGCACTAGTTTTATTTGAGTTTCACTTATTCCCATAAGAACGCCATCTTCGAGTAAATATTGCATTAATTCAGTGATTTCTTGAATATTTTGTTCCATTACTTTTATTTTTTCATGACAAGATACCAATTCTCCGTTGTCACCATACCATTTTACTTTATTCATAAGATTCATTAACCTGGTGATGTTTTTTTTTACGTCTTGTGTAATGTTTTTTTTTATGTTTATGTATGTGTTTAGAGTTATTTAATATTTTAGTAGGAATTATTTTCTTTCTTTTGATAGGAGATTTTATAGTTATTCTTTGATTTGTTATATTTTGATCTTCATCATTATCGTCACTACCATCATTATCAACATCGTTACTGTCATCATCAGATTGAGTTGAATCTAAATTAGCATCAACAATTCTTTTTATGGCACTAATTTTAGCTATTATTTTAGGATTTAAATCTGAAATTTGAATATCTTCTCCTGTATGAGGAGATTGAATAAACTTATTATTCCCAATATACATACCTATATGGGTATTGTGCCCTCTTTTAGTATTGAAAAATATTAAATCACCAGGTTTAATATTTGAAAATTTTACACTTATCCCATTCTTAGCAATTTCAGCCGAAGTTCTAGGTAAATTTATCCCTAAAGATTTTTTAAATACATACCTAATAAATCCACTACAATCCATTCCTTGTTGTGGGGTATTCCCTCCCCATTTATAGGGAATGCCAATCAAACTTATGGATTGTAATAACATATTATTTATGGGGTCGTTAAGCTTACTTTCTGTAGTATCAGAAGTTTTTTCATTATTATCACTATATTGTGAAATAGCAAATGAAA
>CANGJN010000070.1 GCA_947454215.1 Neisseriaceae bacterium
AAAAAACAGAATCTTGAAGTAATTTTATGGCTACTTTGTCATGAGAATCTAATAATTTTAATATCAAACCTTCCATAAACCACTCAGCCATAGTTTCTCCTGGATGCTGTCGGGCAATTATCCAGATTTTATTTTTTGACTGATGAGTTCCTAAAATTAATAGATCAATGTTACGACCTTGTTTGGTTTTACCTAAAACACTATGTATACCAACATTAGAAATATTTACTTTACTAATTAAATTCTGATGACGCAAATAGGAGTAAGGCTCAAAATAAGAGAAAAAGATAGTTTTATACTTGGAATCAATATTAAAAATAAGATTATTAGTCTCTAATTTAGTATCCAATCTTTGCCAATTTTGATTGTCGTAACTAAAAAAAACTCTATATCCATCCCAACCTTGAGGATATGCAGTTTTATCAATATTTTCAATTACAAACCCCACATTTTGTATTTTATCTAGATTAACCTGAAAATAAAACCATTGGGCAAACTTAGAATTTGTATCATTTCTTATCCTCAATCTTAATCTATTTATATTTTCTATATCAATTATTTCAATACTCCCAGCATCAAACTGAGAATTAATAGTAACCTTATCCATAAATGCTCCTTATTTGTTAAAACATTTAATTTAACATTAAATTCTTACTTATCAAAATATTGGGTTCAAACTTACTATCCAAAACCATCTAACACCAATATTATTCATACATTAAAATGCCAAGCAAAAAATCAAAGTACGTTGTAACAATGAGTACTTTACAAGCATTTTCTATACCAGTTTTTTGTTGCAGCCAATTAAAAAAGTATATGTTTTATTTAAATAAATAGACATTTCAAAACTATTTAACTCAAATGACCTATCAACTATTGCAGGAACAATTACAATAATCTTACGAGTTTTTGAATTCCTATAAGCAAAAACAATATGATCCCAGTAATCATAACCTAAAATATATAGATACAAAATAAGTTTCTACAATTTCATCTTTAATTGTCACTAATAACCTTATTCAACATAAAGTCTAATATATCATCATTAGCAGCGATTGATTTTGTTAATAAAACTTCATGTTTCAACCAATTTAGTGGATGAGTTTTGATCATTGCTGAACCTTTATATAACTGTTCCGCTATTAAAATACAATTATTTATTAACATTATTAATTCTACTCTAATTATAGTAAAGGACATAACTGGATTATCACTAATAATATCTTCTTCCATTTTTTCTAATTTATCTTGCACTTTAGTACAAAAAATTTTCAACTTAGAATAAGTAGTCTCTCTACTATTATACTGCTGTGAAGAAATTAATAAATTAAGGGATTTAAATGCCATAGCAATTAATGCTGATATCAAACCTACTAAATTTCTACCTACATTAGCCATATGTGTGCCAATAGGTTGTATATGGAATATTGACGCTTTATCAACCATATAATTTTTTAAACTAAATGAGATGGTATTAGTTGATTTCGCAATTAATAAATCATGGTACTGTATATTATACCATTGCTTATCATCAGCAGACACTAATGCTAGATATTCAGAATTATTTGCAGTAAACCCTAAAATCATATAATCAAAAATATTATAACCAGTAAAAAAATGAACTTTTCCATTAACTAAAAAATAATCTTTATACTCTACTCCAACTACTAATGGCTTCAAAATTTTTAAATGACTCATAGCAACACCAATCTTACATCTACCCTGATAAGCAGACTTTAACCATTTTTTTTTGAAATCATAATTACTATGATTATAGATTTTTGAAATAGATGACTGACATTGTGCTTGTACAAGCATTAAACATGAAGAGATTGTGGCAATACTTTTAAAAAAAAAATATTTTTGTATTCTATTAAAATTATATCCACCATCTTCCTCTTTAATATTAATAGCAAAAGCATTTAACTCAAACATTCTGTCTAAAATATTTTTTAATTTACTACTGTCTCTATCTATTTGTAAATAGTTGTTAGACACTTCATCTTGTAAATATTTAAATAATTTATTAATATCCTTTGGATAATCAACATTCATATTAATCCTTCTTGATTATATTGAATACTATATCACTGATTTTTTTATAAATTAGCCAACAATTATTATTGCTAATATTTCTTTAATCTTTTTAAAGACTTTATGCTATTTATAAATAATAATTTTTTTACACCTGAAATTTTAAGATATACCAAAATTAGTATATATTTAAGATTTGAATGTTGTCTACAATTGAAAAATATTTAAATTAACTGACAATATATTTCGATCAAATAGACATAAATGGCATTTTATCGAACTTATACAGTATTATATAGTGGAGAATATATTTTGATAAAAAAACATCTATTAAAGTACAATTTTTAGATATAAGCAATAAACAATTATTGCATATATATTTACTACATAGTTAATAACTAATATTAAAATCTATAGATATAATTTAACTGTTACAATTTATAAACTTTATTAAGAGTAAAAATGGAAGGAGTATCTATATTTAGCAAATAAATTTTAGGTTGGGGACTCTGATATGAAAAGTTAATTCCATGAAATAATTGTTACCATTCTATTTTTTATAAGTGGTTACTTTAATGAAAAATAGGTCACATAATAAAAAAGGAAATTATTCGACTCTATTATATTAAGAGGGAAACAAAGATGAAAAAACGTTACTACTAACAGTGGTTAACTATTTGATTTGTATATAATTATCTCAATATGAAAATAGATTTTATTCAGTAAATAATTTAAATAATGCTATAAATACTGCATTATAAAAATTTATACAATTTAGTCAATTTTGATTTTTTACAATCAAAACAGTATGTTAATATTGCTAACTAGTAACAAAAAAACACAAAAACTTCAAATTTCTGAAGATAAATAATTATAAATTGCAAAAGTTTAATCTATTATAAATATGGTTATAAGTATTAATCTTTGTTTTAAAATTCAACGGATTTTTCATTAATATTATAGCATATAGCTCTAAATTTATTTAGTTAAAAACTCAATATCATCTAATAAAAAGTCAAAGCGTTGAGAATAAGATGGATCTATATTTGTTAAAATTAACTTATTAGAATCACACTCTAATTTAAGTAATCCCATAAATTGTTGATAATAAACCCAAACATTGAACCGTTCATTTAAAACATTTAAATAATAGGCATTATCTTCTTTTACTTTAACTATTTTAAAATGAGATTGCCTATAAATAAAATATATTATATCTGGTGATTTTCCATAGTGCTGAGACCAAGTATGGCAATCTGCTATTTTAATTCTGTTATAGTCTTTTAGTTCATCTAATTTTTCACCACCCTCATCTTTTCTATATACCTTTAAGTGTTCTTTCTTAAAATTTATAAAACCATCTTCACTTTGAAATGAAACAATATTATCAGCAAGACAACCTAAATACCTAAAAGACTTATTTAGATCTGTTAAATAAAATATTTTCCAAGATGGAACTTCATCTATTTTAGATGACATAAACCTTTTTAATTGTCTTCCATAACTTATAAGATAATATATGTCATTTATGTTAAAAATAACATCTCCTGAATAGGGATCTCTAAAAACACTATCAAGGTTATTTATACAAAATTTATCGTCTAGTTTTAACTCTTTAAATCCATCTAAAATATTATGACTTATTTTTACCTGTGGTATAAGGTAAAACTTTAATTTATTTAAAACAAATCGTAAACTTTTACCTGATGGATCTGTAAAATTCAAACTGTTATTTGAATGATCGCACGAATTAAAACTATATGTTTGTTGCTTATATTTTTTCCACATATCATTATAATAAAATAATTCACCATTATTTATTCCTTTGTCAATAGCATAAATTTTGTTTTTATTCTCAAAATATATAACTCCATAAAAGGATAAACCAGTTTCTAATTCACTATAATTATCACAATTTTCAATTACAACTAAATTTACTTTATGTTTACTAAGATCATCTGGTTTTAAAAAAATTGAATTAGCAAACAAAATCATAAAGTAAAAAAATATTACATATATATATCTCACAATAAATCCCAAAAAAATAAGTAATTTTTAGCAAATAATTCTGATAACGCTAATAGTATATCACTAGCATCAGTTTAAAAATTATTTAAGCAATTATTTTAGATATAACTATATAAATCGGCTATAGTCACCATTCCACAAGAAAGAAGATATTACAAGAGTTATTAACTTTAATAATAAACAAAAAATTTATTTTAGCCTTATTACTTATTAAAGTATCAATCAAATTTATAATAAAATTCTTAGATATAATTTTTTATTAAGGGCGTGTTATTGATATTTTATTATCCTGAATATAATTTTAAAAAAAAAATCAAAACAGATGGGAGGGTATATTTTTTTAAAAAAGTTCTACTAATTATTTAAATTAAAGAATTGCAAAAAAAAATAAATTAAATAATTTATTTAAAATTAACTTATCATTTATTTACAATCTTAATCTTGAAGACTATCAATCCAAGATTTTAAACCACCTTTCATTGAATATACTGTTCTATATCCCATTCTATTTAAATTATATGCGGCTAAAATAGATCTATAACCTCCAGAACAATATAAAATAATTTCGGCATCTTTATTCGGAATAAGTTTGTTTATATCTCTTTCTATAATACCCTTAGATAAATGAATAGCATTTTTAATTATACCTGATTTTACCTCATTATCTTCACGAATATCAACCAAATAAAATTCTTTATTATTTTTTATTTTATCCTTTAAATCTAGCACTGTTAATTCTTTAACCTCATCTTTAATATCATTAATTAGATTTATAAAATCATTATTATGTTCCATATTTATACTTTTAAAAAATTTATTGAAGAAGTAACTAATCCCAAACTAAAGTTCCACCTGTTTGATATTCTGTAACCCTAGTTTCAAAAAAGTTTTTTTCTTTTTTCAGATCTATCATTTCACTCATCCATGGAAAAGGATTTATAGTATTTGGAAATAAATCTTTTAATCCTATTTGATTTAATCTTCTATTACAAATAAATCTTAAATATTCCTTAAACATAGCAGCATTTAAACCTAATACACCTCTTGGCATAACATCTTCAGCATATGAATATTCTAATTCTACAGC
>CANGJN010000071.1 GCA_947454215.1 Neisseriaceae bacterium
AATTAATTTTATAAAATCGTAATGTATTAATTTAATTAGATAAAATAAAGTAAGATTTTATAAAATTCTAAGTATTATAAATTGTATCATTTTTAAACATGGCATAAACAATGCATCCAAGTCTAAACAGTTTATTGATTTATATTAATATTTTTGACTGCATCTAGTAAAATTACTAGTCAGGTATTAGATATTTTTCATAACTCTTTAAATCTTGTATACATCAGAAAAATATTACAATGCATTTTATTATTTTCATAATATTCTTGAAGCTAATTCTATATGTAATACCGTTTCCACATTTTAAATAATCAAATAGTTGTATAAGCAAATGCTTAGATTAGGGGATCATCACTATTATTAGCAGTTAATACGTAAAAATGGATAATAAAAGTAAAAAACTAAAAATAAGAATATTATTAAATAATTTCCCTATTGGTGCTTTTAATTATGCCAAATTAATTTCGTAGCTTTTTGTAAGAATAAATTTTATTAATAGCAGATAGTCCTAATTAGAAGTTCGAACGTAAATCTGGCATTCCTCACTTCTTTTTAAAAATATAACATTTTGATTTAATTAAATTTATATATAATTTTTGAAAATTATTAAATATTCTTTTAATTTAAAATAAAATTATAAATGTAGATTTTATCGTATTTAATAAATTTAATTAAGAAATTTTAATATTTTTATTACAAATATCACTTAATATATTGATTTATTTTATTAATATTTTAATAAAATTAAACTGCGGAATGTCGGGTAAACCTATTGATTATTTAGTTTTATAAGTTATATTCTTAGGTATTTCCTATTTATTGGTTATGGTCGGATAATAAATATAGTTTATCCAGTTCAGAACAATAAATTAAATTAAGAGATTGACTAATTATAAACTTTAAAAACATAAAAATTAAGTAAGATATAGTGGCTATATAAAGTAAAATAATGCTTTTAATAAGAAAAAGAATGCGTAAAATTTTTAGTAATAATTTATTTTTTTGCAATCAGAAAAGATTAAAAATTGAAGTTATGTTTAGTAATTATAAAATTTATGTTTTTAATCTAGGTTCAACTCATATTAAATAATTTAATTTGAATAGATATTGTTTTTAGATATTGATTTATATGCTTATGTATATTGTTGTAAAATGAAAATAATTAGAGATTATCCCTACCAAATAAATTCAAGATTGGACAAACTTAAAAATATTATGACTCCAGTAAAAGCATTTGGTGAATTTAAAAATGAGTATAACTTAATGCAAGATTTATTAAAAAAAATTATTCTATATAGCAAAACATTATTTAACAATTTTCTTAAATAGATCATTGGTGATAATTGGCAAATTGACACCATAGTTCATGAATTACTTGATTTAATTAAGTTTTTTGATAAATTAAAGTTACTTTGGAGCATGACTTAAAAAATTAGATACTACGCTTTTTTTCAATTTTATTTAACCATATTTCTGCTTTTTATGATCTTAAAAAGCCTCCTTTACCATGGATTTGCTTAATTTAAATTTTTATAAATATATCTCAGATTACATTTAGTAATAAATTTATAGATATAAGTTATGATATATCTGGTATATTTAATTTTTTTAGAAATATTAGTTCATCAATTAGAACAGTTATAACCACAACTATTTTAAGTAGACAAAAGAATGTATCATTGCATGACTTGGTTGGTAAAGCAAATATTTATTCTCCAAATTTGCAAAATCTAACGAAACATTTTCCAACACAAAACTTATCGGTTAAATATATTTATTCAGTTTTTCTCAAATAGTCATTTTTTATTGCAAATCTTGATGTTTTTTATTATTGTTTAATTTTATCTTTCGGTTTATTACTAATTCCATTTATAATTGGATCTGTAAAAAGTAGTAACCAATTTAAAATCATGGAATGAACAATCAAAATAATAACAATAAATGTTAATGGGATAAGATCTGCCAATAATAAAGGATTATTTGATTGGTTACTCTGTCAAGAAGCAGATATAATCTGTTTGCAAGAAATTAGATATGATTTAAAATCAATTCCTAAAAAAATTCTTAACTGGAATAATTATTTTACGTATTCTTACTCAGCTAAAAAAGTGATTATAGTGGTGTTGCTATTTTTTCAAAGCACGAACCTATTAAAGTAAAAGTAGGACTAGGGAATAAGTTTATATATGATGAAGGAAGATATTTGCAGTTTGATTTTAATAGTTTTTCTATTTCTTCTATTTATTTGCCATCTGGTTCTTCTGGTGCACCAGATCAAGAAAAAAAATTTAAATTTTTAGATCATTATTACCCTATATTAATAGATCAATTATATTCAAATAAAAATATAATTATTTGTGGAGATTTGAATATAGCTAATCAAAATATTGATTTAAAGAATTGGAAGGCAAATTTAAATAACTCAGGTTTTTTACTAGAAGAGAGAAAATGGATAGGTAATATTTTCTCTTCTGGTTATATTGATGTATGGAGAAAGTTATATCACGATGATCCAGGATATACTTGGTGGTCAAATAGGGGTAAAGCATATATTAAAAACGTTGGTTGGAGAATAGACTATCAAATTACTACACCTAATATCTCCTTAAATTTAAAAAAGATACAAATTTATAAGGAATTAAAGTTTTCTGATCATGCTCCATTAATAGCAGAATATAGACTACAATTTTAATAGTCAAAAATTTCTTTTTATATTATTAAGTCTCGTTTTATCTTTAATTAATTACGAATAAGTATTATTATACTATTTCTACATTGTAATTAGTCAAGAATAAATAAAATATTTTTTTTCATCTTGGGCGATATATTTTTTAACCTTATTCAAATTTTATGTATTTGCTGATGAAATCATTTATTTGATTAAAATATGAAAATGGTGTGATTACTATTTAAAAAAGGCTATCGAAGTAAAAAAATATAATCTTAGCTTTGCGAAAAAATAAAATCATTATTAACATAATATTTGATTGTAGCTAGTCATTGTATAATCAAACAATAAATTCAAAACTTATATATTCTGGTAAATACTCAATAAATACAGAATAGAGTTATGTATTCATACCATTATTTTAAAAAATCCTTAATGTAATAACTAGTTGTCAAGTTTTTTCTGTAAAGTTTGTCTAAGAATAAAAAAACTTATTTTCTTAAACTGGATGAATTGCTCACACTATATTTTGGGTAATGTGTCTTATTGACTATTTGAAAAAACATAAATTTCTACCACCTTTATATAGAGCACATTGTATTATACAATTTTATATAATTTTTTAGGAGTTTATAATGGATTTAAAACTTCCTGTATTTAAAATAATTTTAATATTTAATGTTGTTGCTGTTTACTCTATGAGTTGCAATGATCTTCCTACATCTGGAGAATATAAAAAAGGCGATTATTCTCTTATTATTAATCATTCTTCTAGATCTAGCTTTAGTGACAACAATATTAAAGTACGCATTCACTACGGTAATTCTTATTTAAATCATACGCATTCTCAATGGATTCTAAGAGAATGTATTACACAAACTAATGGTATCTCTTATCTTACTTTTGGGGAACCTCACCATATCCAAATGCTAAATATAACTCACTGGTTAATTGATCCATCTTTATGTTCATTAACACAACAATTATCAAAATGTACTTTGTGAGATGAAAAACATCCTGTTCCATCAAATGGAATTAAATATTTATTTTCTATCTCTCTATATTTTTCAAGAACCTTACCTCTTTGTTATTTGCTAATTATAAAGTTGATTTTGTAACTGCCTAGGATCAATTACATCGAATGTTTCTCTAAATGTTGTATCAGGTGATCCATCAATTACATTATAAAGGTTTTGAAAATTACTCTTAACTGTTAAATCACTATGTGAATCTTGATCAAATTTTAATAAGGAAGGATATTTCATTAGAACTAATCCACTCATTAAATAATCAGCTAAACTACATTTTCTCTGTCTCTGTACTAGATCGGTTATTTAATTAAATTTTACTCCAACATTTTTTAATAAATCTCGATGTAATTAATTACGAATAAATAAAATATTTTTGTGGAAATGGTGTAATTACTATTTAAAAAAGGCTATCGAAGTAAAAAAATATAATCTTAGCTTTGCGAAAAAAATGAAATCATCATTCGCATAATATTTGATTGTTGCTAGTCATTGTATAATCAAATAATAAATTCAAAATTTATATATTCTGGTAAATACTCAATAAATACAGAATAGAATTATGTGTTTATGCTATTATTTTAAAAAATCCTTAATATAATAACTAGTTGTCCAGTTTTTCTGTAAAGTTTGTCTAAGGATAAAAAAATTTATTTTCTTAAACTAGATCTACTGTTCACACTATATTTTAGGTAAGTAGTCTTATTGACTATTTGAAAAAACATAAATTTATACTAAATTTATGAAGTACACATTATATTATACAATTTTATATAATTTTTTAGGAGTTTATAATGGATTTGAAACTTTTTGTATTTAAAATAATTTTAATATTTAATGTTGTTGCTGTTTACTCTATAAGTTGCAAGCAACTTGCTTCACCTAATAAATATAAAATAGGCGAGTATTATCTTACTATTCGTCAAGTTTTAGGAACTGGTACTTATGACAATACTGGAATAATTGTTTGGTACAAGGATTCTTATTTAGAGGATGTTCATCATTCTCAAGGACATCGACAAATTGTAACAGAAATATGTACTACAAAAGGTGACGGCACTTCTTATCTTGCTTTTTCTGCTCATGAATTGAAAAGACCTATAGAAATAACTAACTTGTGACTTAATCCATCTTTATGTTCATTAACACAAAATTAGTTACTACTCAGTAGTGGTTAACTATTTGGTTTGTATATAATTATACTTAATTACACCATATTTTTCGATTTAATTTTTTAAAATAGTATAATAATGATATAATTTATAATACTTAGAATTTTATAAAATTAATTAAAAAATACCTGCTTATATGACATAAACCCATTTATATATTTTAAAAGAAATGAGCCTAAAAATAATACAGAAAATGTAGCTTAACTATATTAATTTAAAAATTTTAAAATCGCAAATTATAACAA
>CANGJN010000072.1 GCA_947454215.1 Neisseriaceae bacterium
TATAGAACAAATGTTTATGAAGTGAAATATATGGTTATATACTTAAAAATAAAATTATAGCATATTTCATATCAATAAAACCACAACTCATGACAGACTTAAGTATAGTAAAAAATTAATCATAGAACATATTAACAGACAATTGAAAATTTTCAAATCAATTGGTCTTACATATAGAATTATATTTAAGAATATTATAAAATGCATTGTATTAATAGATAATTATGAATTATCATTGTAATATTTTTCTTATTTATACCGGATTTAAAGAGTTATGAAAGATATCTATTAAACATAAACATAAACATAAAAATAAAATTTGAATTTCATTATAATTTAACATTATTTTTTATATTTATTTTTATTAAATAATAAGGTGGGGGTAAAAACTTATTAATTCTTGACTTATTATAACGTGGAAATGGCATAGATAATCATGATAAAAAATACTGATAGTTACTAAGGGTTTAGCATAGTTTATTCGGATATATGAAAAAAGAAATTTATTAAAATAAATTAGGGATATAATACCTGATTAAGCATTTGCTTATTTAACTATCTGCTTATTTAAAATGTGGAAATGGTATTATTTTAATAATAAATTTATTTTATTACTTTTTTAATTGAAAAAAATAAAGTTATTCAATATATTACATCCAACAAAATTTTAAAAGTGAATAGTGTTAAGCATATCGTTATGAAAATTTCTATGTTTATTCTGCTGTTTGTAGTACTACTAGGTACAATTTTCATTTAATTTTGCCAAATTCTGTCTCTCACTGTATGAGTAATTCCTAAATAAATTGTCATTAAATACTCATGATAAAAAAATACCAGTAATTGCAGATGGTGCTACCTGATTAAAAAACAGTACCAAAATATTTATATTCCCCAATTAGGTTCCTTTTCATCATAATTGAACCGAACGTTTATTTGGATACATGAGACATAAATTAATTAATAATAAATTATGAAGACTAATATCAGAAGATAGTACAATATCTTTTATAAAGGAGAGTCACATAATCAAATTAAAAACATTTGCTTATGCAACTATTTGAATAGTTAAAATGTGGAAATAATATGACCAGAATATTGAAATAGTATTATAATTTATGCATCTCTGCAAGTGATTTTAAAGTTTTGATTGTTAGATCTTTTGAACTATAAAAACCTTCCATGATTTTTAAATATAAAGAATTTTAATAACCTCACCTGCAACAAATAAAACCACATTATGACTTCTAATTGATTTCACTTTTTCTTCAGTTAGAGAAGTACCCAAAGTTATTTCTATCTAACGTCTATTTTTGAAATTTGTGATGTTTTTAGAAATTGTTTACAACGTTCTCGTAAAGTTCTTTTTGTCTAATACCATACTAAAAACAATCGAATTCAGTTGATTTATCGTCATATCATGAATTTTTTTTATGTTTCTTGATTAAGACAATTCTCCTCAGCACAAATAATTTTCTATCCTCATAATTGTAATCGCTATAACTTATTATAAAATGATTGATACTTTCACTGAACATCATATAAAAATTTAGTTTGGCTCAACATCTTTGACTTTCAATTCAATAGCAAAATCTGATAAGTTTCGTATAAACGCCTTAAATTTTTATGATATTAAATTAGTTTTTTGATTTTCAATTTTATCAAAAAAAAATAAGAAATAATAAAGTTACACTTAGTCGTGTTGATTATCAATGTAAAAATGACAAGTTTAATTTAAATTAAACTTATTAAAGAATATTGGAAATTTTGATTTTTATATTGTTATCTAATTTTAAATTTTTAAAAAAAATTATTAAAATATATCAAGATTATATGGTCTGGAAAGCAACAAAATAGTAGTATTGTAACAGAAAAATCTGATATCGTCTCTCTAAAATTTATATGTGAAGAATATAATTCATGCTCCTAAGTGTTATATTTCAATTCTAAAAGGATCCTTTGCTACTTTTGACAGTTAACAGGGATAGTTTAATTAAAGATTTTAACGAATTATTTTAACATGTATAAATGATGCTGAAGATATTTAGTTGCTTAAAATAGATAATTCATTTCATTCCTATGGAATGTTATTTTGTAGGACAAAGTGTATATTCATTTATAGGATACGCACCGAACCAAGATTTATTATTTATTGCATGAACGTATCCTGAAAGAAAAGAAAAAACTAATAACCTTTCACTTATAAGAAAATATGGATTAAATTGAGCAATTTATATGATCCTACTTACTAATTATCAAGAATAAAGCATTCTATGTATTGAATTTTTTATTCCAAATTAGATGCACTAGGTTTATTATCTAATATTAACCAATAAATAAGAAATACCTAAGAATATAACGGATAAAACTAAATAATAAATTGATTTAGTTCCGAACTTCCAATTGATACTATCTACTCTTAATTCAACTTCTTCTTACAAAAAGCCTCATAATAAATTTTGCATAGGTTAAAGCACAGATAGGAAAATTAATTAATAACATTCTTATCTTTTGTTTTTACTTTTATGCTCCATTGTTTTAGGTATTAACTACTAAACAGTACAAAGAAAATTTTGCACCCTTTAATCAATCTTGTTCTTTAACCATGACACAAATCATCTAAAAATTAGATTAGAATTATATCAAATAATAGTGTTATCTTAGTAATAATTATTTTACTGTTTTTTATTGAAAAAAATAAAGTTATTCAATAGATTACAGCAAAAAAATGTTATGTGTTTTTTATAAGTAGTTGTTAGAAAAACTATCTCTGTTCAATTTTTAAATAATCACGAGATGTATAACCGGTATATAACTGTCTTGGTCTACTGATTTTAAGTTCAGGATCTGTTATCATTTCTTGCCAGTGAGATAACCAACCTACAGTACGAGCTAGTGCGAATATAACCGTAAACATTGACTCTGGTATTCCAATAGCCTTTAAAATAATTCCTGAATAAAAATCTACATTTGGATATAATTTATGTTCTATAAAATACTTATCTGATAAGGCAACAGATTCTAATTTCATTGCTATTTTAAATAGATTATCATTGTTTTTACCTAAAACATCTAGCACATCGTGACAAGTATTTCTCATAATATTAGCTCTAGGATCAAAATTTTTATATACTCTATGACCAAACCCCATAAGTCTATATTTCTTATCTTTAACACCCTCTACATATTTAACAACATTATCTTCTGATCCAATTTCATTTAACATTTTTAAAACAGCCTCATTAGCTCCACCATGAGCAGGACCCCATAAAGTAGTAATACCCGCACATATTGCAGCATAAGGATGAGTACCTGAACTACCAGCAACCCTAACTGCTGATGTAGATGCATTTTGTTCATGATCAGCATGTAACAATAAAATTCTATCAAAAGCTTTAGCAATTATAGGATTAACTGTAAATGGTTTATTTTCAACAGAAAACATCATATAAAGAAAATTTTCTGCATAGCTAAGTTTACTATTAGGATAGACAAAAGATAAACCTTGATTAAATCTATATGCCATAGCTGTTAAAGTTGGCATTTTAGCTATTAAATTTAAAATAACTGATGTTCTTATCTCAGTATTATTAAAGGAAAAACCCTCTGGGTGATAAGATGATAATGCTCCTACAAGTGATGACAAAATAGACATAGGATGAGCATTTCTATTGAAACCATTAAAAATATTAATAATTTGCTCATGTAGTAATACATGATCATTAATATATAACACTAAATTATTTTTTTGTTCAAGTGTAGGCAATTCACCATTAAGTAATAAATATGCACCCTCTAAATAATCAGAGTATTCTGCCAATTGTTCAATAGGATATCCCCTATATAATAATTGACCTTTATCCCCATCAATATAAGTTATTTTGGAATTACATGAAGCTGTTGACAAAAATCCCGGATCATAACTCCAAACCCCTTGCTTACCTAATGTTCTCATGTCAATAACATTTTCACCAATAGTTGATTTTAAAATAGGCATCGTAGCCACATTTTTATCTTCTATATTTATATTAACAAATTTATCCATGTTAAGTTAAACTCCAAAAATATTAAATTAAAATAATTTTATTAATTAGACTTTGTATTTCTTTATTATCAGTTACAATATTTCTTGAAAATAATGATAACAAGTACTGATCTTCATAAGTTAAAATATCTTTATACAACATTAATTCTTCACTAGTTAGTTTATCAAATAAACCACTTTCAATAAAACGATTAAAGTAAAGATCTAACTCTAAAATTGAACGTCTAGAACGCCACAATAACTTTTGTTTTTGAACATGATTCATAAAATCAAACAACTCTCGATAGCATTATCTCTTTTATTTTTCCAATTGCTTTGGTCGGATTTAGATTTTTAGGACATACATCAGCACAATTCATAATGGTATGACAGCGAAATAATCTATATGGATCATTTAGGAAATCCAATCTTTCCAAAGTAGCGGTATCTCTGGTATCCGCAATAAATCTATAAGCATGTAATAAAGCTGCAGGTCCTAAAAATTTATCTGGATTCCACCAAAAAGATGGACAGGCAGTTGAGCAACATGCACATAAAATACACTCAATTACACCATTTAACTCATTTCTATCCTCAGGTGACTGTAATTTTTCTGTACCTAGTTGATTGCCATCATCAATAAGATACGGTTTTATTGAATGATATTGATTGAAAAATTGAGTCATATCTACAATTAAATCCCTAATAACTGGCAAACCAGGTATTGGTCTTATAACTATGGGTTCTTTAAGTTCTTCAATATTAGTTAAACAAGCAAGACCATTTCTTCCATTTATATTCATTGCATCAGAACCACAGACACCCTCACGGCAAGATCTTCTAAATGATATAGAATCATCATATTTATCTTTTATTATGGTTAAAGCATTTAGTAGTTTTTTGTCTAATATTTTGTCTATTTCAACTTCATAGTTTTGATAATATGGTTTTTTATCTGTCTCAGGGTTATATCTATATAGAGAAATTTTTTTTTTAATTAACATATTTAAACTTCCTTTTAATAAACTCTTTTTATTGGTTTTATATATTCAACAGTCAAAGGCTTATTATGCACATCTTTGTATAAA
>CANGJN010000073.1 GCA_947454215.1 Neisseriaceae bacterium
GTTGAAATTTATTATTATAACTTTTAATCAATAAAATAAAATTCAATTTGAAGAATATAGAAATGGATATGGAAAATGGAGGTTTGCTAACTATAAAATTAAAGTGGTTGATATAAAATCATATAAAAAAAATTACACCAAATAGTAAGTTATTATTATATATTTTTCTTAAAAAATAATTAATGATAATAGGCAAGTCGCTCCCATAAGGAATAAATCACTAAGTTTAATCGAGGTTTGTAATAAATAAGAGTAAGACTTTTTAACTTAAAATTTTTTGTAGATAAACTTTAAATTGCTAATTTATATTTTATCACATAAACCATCAGTGCTTTTAATTAAATCAACAATTTGGTTTACTTGTGAGTCTTTAGTAACAAAAACATTTTTTACACCATAATTTATAAGTTTATCACTAATATTCTTATGTATAGTATAAAAATTAGTATTAATTAATTTATTTTTATCAAAATTTATTTTGGTTTTAGTAAATAACCAATCTACCAAGCCACCACTTGTAACAATAATACCATTACTAGCATCATCAAATTTATAATTTATAAAATTTTTGTTAATTTCCTCATAAATAGTTTGATATACAATTACAGATGAGATATCCATTGGAATATACTTTAAAAATTGTTTAATATAATTATTAGATGTTGAGCCTTCAATTATTAATAGTCTCTTATTAAAAAAATCAACATTTAATAACTTTTCTTCACATAAGGAATGTATCCCTGAATTTATATTTGGATAAATTACTATTTGAGGATTAATATTTAGTATTTTGTCGGCACTAGTTTTTCCTACTGTTAAGAAGATAGGGTTTTGTGATATCTTAATTACCGAGGATAAATATTTTATAATAGTTGATGAAGTAATTAAAATATAATCATAACTATTTATTGTTTCTAAAATTAATTTTAATCGATTATCAAATACAATAAATTTCACAATTATTAATTTTTTTGCTTCAATTCCTATGTTTTTAAATTGTTCAATTATAATATTAGAATTTTCCTCTGTAGAGCAAATTAGATACATTCAAATATACCTTTTTAATATTGCTTGTGCTCCCTGTCTATTTAATTGATCAATACAGTTATTTACTAATTCACTCTTGTATTTTAAATTAACCTCTTGATCGAATTTACACATTAATTCAGTATTTGGATCGAGTACTGCTGCGATCAGTCTTATATTATTATCAGTTATCTTTGCATAAGCTGAAATGGGTGAACTACAACCTGCATTTAAAAGTTTACCAATCATTCTTTCAGTCTCTACCTCTATAAATGTATTCTTATGATTCAATGGTATTAAAAATTCATGAATATAATTTCTGATAAAAAGAGTTTCTATTGCCAATGCTCCTTGACCAATTGAAGGGATAAAAACATCTATTGGTAGTTTTTGTTTGATCCTGTGAAATAAACCTAGCCTATATAGACCTGCAGAAGCTAAAATTATGCCATCATACAACCCTTGATCTAATTTTTGTAGTCTTGTTATGACATTACCTCGTAACATTTTAATTTTTAATTTAGGAAAATATTTTTTTAAGAGTGATGATCTTCTTATAGAAGATGTGCCGATCACAGAATCATCAGGCATCTGTTCAATTGATAAAAAATTATTTGATACAAAACAATCCGAAGGGTCTTCCCTTTGAAGATAAGCACTAATAGTAAACTCATCACTTAAATTTGATGGCAAATCTTTAGCTGAATGTACAGCCAAATCACTGGTTTTATTTTTTAAACGTTGCTCTAACTCTTGAGTAAATAAGCCCTTTCCTCCAATTAAATTTAATGAAGTATCTAATATTATATCACCCTTTGTAATAATTTTTTCTATATGTATTGTTAAATCAGGATAAATATCTTTTAGCTTATCTATTACTATTTGAGTTTGACACATTGCCAAATTACTATTTCTAGATATAATATTTAAAACATTTAGCATGGATACTCACCTTTAATTTTCAATAAATGTTCCTTGAATATTATATAAATTATAATATATCCCACGTTTTGAAATTAATTCCGTGTGAGTGCCAATCTCTTCAACTTTACCTTTATTCATAACAATAAGTTTATTTGCATTAATAACTGTAGATAACCTATGTGCTATTACTAGAGTAGTTTTCTTTTTCATCAACGTTTCTAAAGCCTCTTGAACTAATTTCTCTGATATATTATCTAAAGCGGAAGTGGCTTCATCTAAAATTAAAATAGGAGCATCTTTAAGAATAGCTCTAGCTATCGCTATTCTCTGCTTTTGACCACCAGACAATTTAGTTCCATTTTCCCCTATAATGGTATCAAAACCATCTGGTAATTGATTTATAAATTCCAATGCATTTGATAACTTAGCTGCTTCAATCACTTTTTCATTATTAACTTTGTCAATAGATATACCATAAGAAATATTTTTAAAAATAGTGTCATTAAACAAGAAAACATCTTGACTTACCAATGCAATATTCTCCCTAAGAGAACTCAATTCTATATCACAAAGGTTAATATCATCTATTAATATTTCGCCTTGAGATACATTATAAAATCTAGGTAAAAGATGAGCTATAGTCGTCTTACCACTACCAGAACTACCAACTAATGCTACTGTTTCACCAACATTTATTTGAAATGAAACATTATCTAATGCTTTCTTTTCTGATGTCTTATATTTCAAGGTAACATTTTTAAATGAAATTTTTTGTTTTAAACCTTGCAATTTAATTTTCCCTTGATTTAATTCTTCAGGATTATCTAAAAAATTAAATACTGAGTTGGCTGCAGTTAATCCCTTTTGTAATGATTGAGTTACACCAGTAATTCTCTTCATTGGAGCAAAAATCATTATCATTGCGGTTAAGAAAGAAACAAAATCTCCTGCACTGAAGTGATGTGATTTAGCTTTAGCTGCTGCAAAATATAAAATTAAACTTAAGGCACAAGCAACTAAAAATTGACTAATTCCAGAATTCAAAGATCCAGTCGCAGCCTGCTTAACATTATTATTTTTTATGGCTTTTATCTTATGATCAAATCTCTCCATCTCATATTCGACTCCTCGATATAACTTTACTATTTTTTGACCATGGATTGATTCAGAAATAATTTGTGTCATTTCTCCATATTGTTGCTGATTCTTAGTAGTAAGAGTTCTAAGTTTACCAGATAAACGTTTAATCAATATCAAAACAAATGGAAGAGTAACGAAGCAAAATAATGTTAAATGCCAATCAGTATATAAAAGTAAACCTATCAATGCTAAAACAGTTACTCCATCCTTAAAAATTACAGTAATTATATTGAATCCGGCATCTGTAATTTGAGTTACATCAAACAAAATCCTAGAGATCATTCTCCCAGAATGATTTTCATCATAGTATTCAACAGGTAAATGAAGAATCTTACTAAATGTAATACGACGCATTTTTTCTACGACAGAACCAGACAACCAACTAGTCATATAATCATTTAAGAATGAAGCAATCGCTCTAATTAAAAATATTAACATTATAATTATTGGTGTGTAAATAATAGTATTTCTATCTTGATTAATGAAGCCATTATCAATTAATCTTTTTATGATTCTTGCAAAAGCTGGCTCTGTTGCTGCTGCAATCAACATTGCTACAATAGAAATTACAAACCTACCCCAAAATTCAGATATGTATGTTAAAACCTTTTTATAAATTTCAAAAGAAGACATGTGATGTTTATTAATGTTTTTCATGATTTAAAACTTTAAATAATATTCAATAAATTATTATTTTTGATTAAATTATAATTATTTTCATATTGAGAGAATCGCACAAATTTTTTAATATGTTAATATGACTAAATAATAATATAAACAACCACATAAAACTTAAGTTAAATTATGAATATTCATATAAAATAATTTTTTCAATTATTAAATTTTTTAAATTCGTTACTACTCAGCAACCCCTAATTTTGTAAAAAGATGCGCTTAACTATAAACGGTTACTCTTGATATAAAAAAACCTAAAGAGTTTTCACTTATCATAAAAAACTTTATTAAATCTAGTATTTATGTAATTCATCGTCAATTTGCCAATTATCACTAAGGTTCCATTTAACAAAACTGTTAAATAATTCATTACTATATGAAATAATATTTGTTAATAATTCTTGCACTAAAATAAACCAATATTTAACAGCAAAAGAATACAAAGTAATTTTTGTATGATGTAATAATTATTGAAGAAAAAGTCATTAGTTTTTATATACGGGATGTAACAAAAATACCTTTAAAACCATTAAGATTAATTTTAAAAATTCTTCTGGTTTAACTATGATATATTTCCTCTATAAATTAGATTAGAATTATATCACATAATATTTATCTAAGTATTAAAATTATTTTAATTATTATTTTTTATTGAAAAAAAGGTATTCAATATATTGCATTAAAAAAATTTTATATGTGAAAGATAGTTAGATAAAATACTTTAAAAAAATACTAGAACATTAAAAAAGTTTAATTATATCAAAAGAAAGTAGATTTTTATGATTAAAAATCACTTAAATATTTTTTTCAATTTAGATGAAAACCGATTAAAATAATTAATTAAATCAATAGTTTATTTCTTAAATAGAATTACTTAAGCATATTGTTGAAGAGTCTTTAAGTCATATACCCAATTCCATACTTAAATTTGGTATAGATATTATTAAAAAATTAAACAATAATGTTAAATCAACATTTGTAAAATTATTTTCAATTTTATTTTTATGTCTAATTAAAAAATCTAAATGGTATAGAACGTTAAAGTTTTAATCATCTCATCACTATGCCCCATTTTGATAAGTTTATCTGCTATATTATTAGTAACTACTTTGCTTAAAAGTATATTAAATAGATAACTTTCATAACTAAAAAAACTAGATGAATAATATATTTATAGTGTATAATACTTACTTAAAACTAATATTTTTAATAGGTATAATATGTGTGAAATAAAAGTATGTAGCAATAAATATTTAAAAAGATTTTGTGGTGTACACAAAAAACATTTAATTTAATGTTAGAAGTTTTAATTTCTATATATAAAAGTTTACATAA
>CANGJN010000074.1 GCA_947454215.1 Neisseriaceae bacterium
ATAGAAAACCTGTTTTTACCTTAATAGAAAATTGAAAAAAAACCAAAATAAAAATTTAAAAATCAAAGCATTATGAAAAACTTGCTCCTAGTAAATCAATTTATATAAAGTAAATTAGAAACACCCACCACGTGCATGGGTAAGACCTTTATGCATAACAAATCCAAAGACCTCGCATTTCCTAATTTTAATTTCGCAATTATAAACTTACTTTTTTACTCATTTATTATAAAACAATGTTATAATAGATAATTTTCATAACTAAAAAACTAGATGAATAATATATTTATAGTGTATAATACTTACTTAAAACTAATATTTTTAATAGGTATAAATATGTAATTTAAATACCGAAGGAGGAAAGCCTAGTAAATCCACGATAAAATATAAATTAATATTGACATTAATATATCTTCGTGGCACATGGCTGTCCCTTTTACCCAAGTCATTGGGTTATTTTAGTATTTTTATATTGTCCAATGTTGGGAAACACTCTATTCAGTTTAGGCAAATTAATATACTAAACCAGATCTAGGTGATTTAGTAGAAACTACATAGAATTATGTAGCTAAAATTATTTTCACCAAAAATTATATACCATTCTACAAGAACTTATTTCAATTTTAATCCCAATCACATTACGTCTGTAGGTAAGGTGGCCTATTGCCTATTAGCAAAAAATATATAAATTTATGCTAATTTTAAATTTTAGGTAAATTTATGGGTAGTCCCTGGGATTTACTTGACTTTGATCTATTATTTCTATATCATGCTGATCGGTTTTTGAGTCTTTTTTGTATCTAACGACGGTTGTAATATCTTTACCCATTCTTTCTTTATGCAGTTCTGTTGCCATTAGAGAACTTTCTCCTTGATAGAAAAGTAATTGATCTAATTTAAAATATTTTTTCTCTTTAGATTTACCAACTAGATTAAGAATTAAGTGAAATCCATATCTACTTTCTTCACATTTAATAAGTTTTACTAATTCTATAGAACTAAAATGGTTTTCTGCACCTTTTTCATTATACTTTATAGCAAAATATGATAATTGATCTTTTTCTAAATAAGAAAAATATATATGATTATTCAATGTATTAGCATAATTACCCCAGTATTCATGGAAGTCCTTACATGATAAAAGTTTAAGCGTTAAACGATCTTGAAGATTATTTAAAGTTAAGGGTTTTGGTTTATAAAAAATTAAATTTGGCAAGTATAAGTTAAATTTATAATTTTCACCATTATTATAATAATTATATAACAGCCTTCTAGCTTCACATTTATCATAAACAGCATTTCCTTTATCCCAATTAAAAAAAGACCCTGTTGAATTTGTTGAATATTTATATAATGATGGAATACATCCAGAAAAAAGACATTGTTTGCTATAATTTCCTTGATATTTGTTTTTATATATAATAGTACCTGTTTCATTGTCTCTAATAACATTTTTATCAAAATCATCACAAGAAGTAATATCAGAAATTCTTTCATATGAGTTCAATTCTGGAGGCTGTACGAAACTATCAATAGGTTTTAAGAAAAAGATACTTTCTAATTTAAATCTAGGGAAAGGGATACCGTTTTCGAACAGAAGAGTATTATCAATAGATCTACAAATAAAATACTTAAATCGATTAGTAGGGTTTAACACTTCAACTAAATATTTTGGTAAAAAAAATGGTCCTTCTGGAACTTCAGTTCTAATATTATAATCAAGCGCATAGTATGAGTTATCTTGAACAAAATATAAATGATCATGTACTAAATAATCTGAAAAATTATTGTATAGATCAATACATTTAAGAATTTTTACTTTTGTAAAATGATTATCATTCGCTAAATCATTAACATCAATAATTATAGATGAGTAAGAATATTTAAAAATAATTAAAATACTTATTACTCTTAATTGTTTGAATAAGTTCATGAGTATACTTTCTTTAAAATATTTATTTTATTTTTAGTATGCAAAAGATATTTAAAAATACTTAATAGTAATTGTATGTTTATATTTTTTAAAAATTTAGTGTAAATTTAAAAATTTTAGTTCTTATCTGAGAATAGTTTAAGAAAATATTTCTTAATGAATATCCTCAAATCAATATAGAATCATATTATGGCAGAGAATAAATATTGTTACAAATATTCAACTAATTAATTAGTTTATTCATGAGACAGGTATGTTATTTACTTATGTTTAAATTAATTTTATTTCCTTGCTACTGTAAAATTTATTTAAAAAGATAATTTAATTGGATTACAATTATTCTTGCATTAATTTATAAAAATATTTAAATACATAAAAAAGTTTGTGCAGTTTTAATTAAAATACAAAAATCTTTAATCCATTAACTTAGAAGCATATTACACAGTCAATGTTACTTTTTAAATACTAAGTATAAAACCAAACCAGTTATAGTTTTAGCATCATTGATAGTGCAGATTTAACAAGAACTTTAAAAACTTCTAGAAATTCACCATCATCTAAATTTTGTATACCTGGAATTATGTCTGTTACTAAAAAATAGGTGTTTTTTTTTCTAAAGAGTATCCATTACAAGAAATTATTTCTCCTATTTCCACCTAGTAATCACTATGAAATCTATTCTATTCTTGTGGTTCTCTTTTGGCGGAATTAAATTTAATTTCATTTTTTTATAATCTTCTCTTGGGAAGTACTATTAATATTTTTATTACTGAATATCTAAATTGTTTTTCTAAAATAATTGTTGCTATTCAACAATTACCAAAAAAAATCAAAAATTCTATTAAATTGTTATAAAATACATTCTGATGAAAATGTTATATTTTTTTGAAGTTTATCTTTTTAATGATAAATAAATTATTTAAAAACTCAATATTTACAAAAATAATGATTCTATTAAACAATAAAATATTATAAACATAGATCATCCAAGTTATGATGTTTTATTCAATGATAATACAAAGTTAAAACAAGATATTAAAAGCATTAATACTAATTTTCAACAAATAACAGAGAAAAATAAAAAATTAAATACAGAATTGTTTCAATTAAGAGATAATCATATTAACTTAAAAGCATATCTATTACAGAATCAATGTTATTTTTTTTTAAATAAGCTAAGTATAAAACCAAACCACTTATTGTTTTAGCATCCTTAATTTCACCTTTCATCATCATTGATAGAGCAGATTTAACAGGAACTTTAAAAACTTCTAAAAACTCACCATCATCTAAATTTTGAATACCAGGAATTATGTCTGTTGCTAAGAAATAAGTAATTTTTTCTGAAGAGTATCCATTACAAGGAACTATTTCTCCTAGTTCTACCCAAGAATCACTATAAAATCCAGTCTCCTCTTGTAGTTCTCTTTTGGCTGCATTAATTTTAATTTCATTTTTTTCTAATCTTCCCATGGGAAGTTCTATTAATATTTCTTTTACTGAATATCTAAATTGTTTTTCTAAAATAATTTCATAATCCTTGGTGATTGCAATAATAGCAACACCACCTGGATGATCAACAAAAACCCTAGACGCTAATTTTTTATTAGGTAGTTCTACGCTATCGTTGAATACCTTTAAAAATTTATTTGAAAAAACTAACTTATTCTCAACTGTTTTTTCTATTAAACTATTTATATTATTCAATTTTATCTTCTTTTAAAAAAAGATGAGTCTAATAAGCCGGATTCTGTATCAGGCAATCATTCATCTAGGCTAAATATTACTATATTAGCTCAAGCAACCTACCCGTATTTGCAGTTTAATTTAAACTTGTAAAGGACATACAAACAAATACCTATTTGGTCTTGCACCTAGTGGGGTTTTGCATGCCATAACTATCACTAGTTATGCGGTGCGCTCTTACCGCAACCTTTTCACCCTTACCAAATAAATCTGGCGGTATATTTTCTGTGCCACTATCCGTTATTATATAAGTAATACCTGGGTGTTACCCAGCACTAATATCCTAATGGTGTCCGGACTTTCCTCAAAAATAAAAAATATTCTTGCGATTGCTTTGACTCATCTTTAGTTTATATTATATCATTTAATTTAACTATAAATGTAACTTTTTAAAAACCATATCTATTTTTTTCTTTCAAAACAATGCAAATTCTTTTATTTAAGTAAAAAAATAAATTTTAATTTTATACTTTTGCTATACTTTAAGGTTATAGAATTTAGAAAAAATTATTTATTCTAACTATACAAATTATTTATTTTAAATATTCAATGATTATTCTTTTAATGAAAATTCCTGATATTACAATATAAGTTGGTCAACTAAATTAAGTGCATTGCTTATTAAAATGAATAATTCGTCTAAACTAACAGATTATAATGAAACAATAAAACAAACTTGATAAATGAATATGATGAAATTATAAGTTTAGCAAATTTGGAATTATACAATCTTCTAAAAAATCAGAAAAAGTATCAGCTAAGTTTAAAGCTGAAAAGGGAGCAAATAATTTTTTTGTTATGAGTAGTTTCATTTGTACAATGAAAAAATGTAAATGGTATTAGTGTATATTGCCATTATTATAATTATAATTAAAAAATAAAGTTTAAATGATATTAAACATAGTTGATTTTTTACCGTGTTAATATAGTTAATTCTTTAATATAAATCTTTATCCTGTCGCTAATTTTATCCTATCATAAATTCATTATTCATCATTTTGATATTCTATTCTTGTTTTAAATATTAAAATTATATGCTAAATCATGGCTGAGTAGTAACCACTTTCTTTAAATAAATGCACTCGGATTGATTTGTTTAAAGTAAAGGCGATTGCATTCGAAACCATTAATAATCTACTTATAATCTCACATCAGCTATTATATCTTTCCACTCGGAATATGTTAAATAATTACATCTAACCTCCTCGCCTGAATAACCTCCAAACTCAGTAGAACGAAATTCTATATCAATCAGTTTTAAGTATGCCCAACTTCACAGTTTTTTAAAAAAAACACAAGTAATACAGTAGCTTATTTTTTAAAAAATGCAAATTCGGGTACTACATCTTTTGGCCAAGTTACTAAATATAATAT
>CANGJN010000075.1 GCA_947454215.1 Neisseriaceae bacterium
TTAGAAACAAATGGAGTCATTTCTCCAGAAGATGCAATAAAGGTTTCTTCAAAATTATTGATCGAACAATTACTTGTGTTTGCAGGATTAACTCATATGCCAGAAATTGAACAAGTTAGTAAAAAACAGGTTAAATTAAAAGAAGAACCAGTTATCGAACCAATATTTTTAGAGTTAATTGATAATTTAGAGTTAACAGTTAGAAGTGCAAATTGTCTTAAACATTTAGACATTAATTATCTTGGTGATTTAGTCCAATATTCAGAAAATGATTTATTGAGAACACCTAATTTAGGTAAAAAGTCTTTAACTGAAATAAAAAAACTTTTAGATAGCTTTGGTTTAAAATTAGGTATGCATTTACTTAACTGGCCACCTGCTTCGCATGTTAAAAAAAAATAAATATTTAAAAATTTATAAAGGATTGAAAGAATGCGTCATCGTTGTGCACATCGAAAATTAAATAGAACCTCTTCTCATAGAAAGGCTTTATTTAAAAACATGGCAATTGCTTTATTAAAGCATGAAACTATAGTTACAACACTACCTAAGGCAAAAGAATTAAGAAAATTTGTGGAGCCTTTAATTACTCTAGGTAAAGATCCTAAATTAGCTAATAGAAGATTAGCTTTTAGTAGAGTTAGAGATGATACTATCGTTAAGAAAATATTTGATGTTTTAGGTCCTAGATATTCTGAACGTCAAGGTGGATATACTAGAATATTAAAATATGGATTTAGACCTGGAGATAATGCACCAAGAGCTTTGATGGAATTAGTTGATAAACTTCCAAATCCAGATGGTAAAAAACCACCAAAAACTTCAGATTCATCTGAAGAAGATTAATTCTACCTTTTATGCCAATTTTATATTGGCTTTTTCTTTATTCATATGAAATATACATCTAATTTACATTATTTAATTTTTTGTGTCCTAATTTTTTTATCTAGTAGATTTTTGTTTTTTAGTTTATATTTAATGCTAAATCATTTTATTATTTTTTTTCATAATATAAACTTTATAACTTTAATGTGCCAAGCTGATTGTTTTTGGTATAAATCGATTGTTGTTAATGGCTATGATAAGTTAACTATTATTCCATATAAAACCTACCCTTCAAACTACTATTCCAATGTAGTTTTTTTTCCTTTATTTCCTTTAATTATAAAATCTCTATCGTTCTTAACTAAAGATATTTTATTAATAGGATTTATCTTAAATAATCTTTTGATTTTCTCCAGCCTAATATTATTTTACAAATACCTAATTAATCATTTTAACGATACTATTGCTAGATTTGGAGTTATTTTAATTGCTTTTTCTCCGGCTAACATCTATTTTTTGTCTTTTTACACAGAACCTTTATTTTTATTTCTTTGTTTGTGTTCATTTTTATTATTGTTTAACAATAAATTTTTTTACACTAGTTTAAGTGGTGGACTATTATCAGCAACTAGACCATCGGGAGTATTATTTATAATACCATTTTTTTATTATTATTTTATTAAAAATAAGTTTTCTTGGTCAAATTTATTAAAATTTATTTTTTTATCTCTTCTTTCATGCTGTGGTATTTTATTTTTTATTACTTATTTGTATTTTCATGATTATGATTTTCTAGCATTTGTTCATCGTCAATATGCTTGGGGACGTCATTGGATTGGCAATGGTTCTTTTTATCATAATATGTATTTTGCGATTACAAAAAATCCCATTGATTTTATATGGTTTATTATTTCCTTCATATCTTCAATTGTTTTATTTAAAAATAAATTTATTATAGAATCAATATTTAATTTTTTGTTAGTTTTACCAAATTTTTTTTCTAGTTCATTTATTAGCACCTCAAGATTTGTATTAAGTTCATTTTGTTTCTATTTAACGCTTGTTATATTATCTAAATCTAGTAGATTTTTTAGGTTTTTATTTTTGTGTATATTTATAATATTATATTGTAATTATTTTATGCAATGGTTATTGCATATTTAAGTTTTAATGGAGTGGGGAATGTTTAATCGGTTATTGTTTCTAGGTTTATTTGTTATGCTTTTATCATGTAGTAGTGGTAATAATGTACCTAGAAGTAATTCTAATGATGTTTATGGTATATTAAATTATGTTGCAGATGCTCCTTTTAATACTTATATGAGTCAGTTGAGTTCTCAAGGTTCAAGTTCTTTTGTTTTAACTAGTGATTTATACCCATCTTTTACAAATAAAATAATTTGTAACTCTTTATCTGAAACAAAGTATTGTGATTTAAATGTTAGCTATGTTAAAGCTAATCCAAATATTTTTGGTAATATCCCTGATTCTACTTCTATCCCAGTTGCTGCTGGAGTTAGGTTTAAATTACTTGAATATTCAACTTTGGCTCCACCAATTAGATCATCTAGCACTTCTGGTTCAAGTGTAAATGTATCAGGATTAGTTGTAATGCCAACTGATTTAAATGGTAATTTGTTGCCTGCTGATAAAATAAAAGGTGTTTTAATTTATTATCATGAAACTATCGCATCTAAAACGGGAAACCCATCTGGTTATGGAAATGATTTAAAAAATCCCTACGATATGAATGATATGTTATTATCTTTTAATATCCAGTACTCTATGTCTTCAATTTATGCTTCAAATGGTTATATTGTTATTGCCCCTGATTATATAGGTAATGGATTTGATTTTAAGAATACTCATCCATATATTTTATCTTTAAATGAGAATGCTTTAAGTGGTATATATATGCTAAAAGCCTTAGATACTTATTTAAAAACAACCTTTAATTTTAAATTAGCAAATATTAACAAACCCTATTTGTATATCTCCTCTTATTCTGAAGGAGGTTCTTATGCCATAAGAGCTTCAAGATTGATACAGGAAAATTATTCTAATATTATCAATAATACAGGTTTGACCCTAAAAAAAACTTTTGGTATTTCTGGTGCTTATGATATTGTTAACACAATGCTACCGTTTGAGTTTGCAAATGTAACAGATATTTTTGCGTCAACTAATCCAAATTACTGGCTAGTCTCTCCTTCTTGTCAAAGTAGTGAGAGTCCTGATTGTAGTTTTCTTAGTTCATCTTTTGCTCCGATTGTATCACAAGTAATTTTATCGATAACAAAACCTTTATTAAGTACATTTTTAATTAATGCTCTTATCTTTTATAACTTTACCCCTGCAGCATATCCTTATATTTTTTCGTCTAGTTTTTATAATCAAAATTCATGTTTAGACTTAACAACTCTTAACTTTAATAATTTAACCACTTTTAAATATGACAACTGTTCTAATTTATTTGGTAATAATTATAAACTATCTGATTTATATGGTAATAGTGGGTTAAGTTTTACCAATATTACCGCTCAAATTTTTTCATCAGCACTAGCTAGTGGATATATTATTGGAAATGCCAATAACTTACTGGAAGTATTTTCAAATTTAAGTAATAATATTTCTTATAATTCTATTTCCAGTTTTATCTACCCGCAAGGTAGAAATGATCCAAATTTTTTAAATATTTTAAAAGATTCAGATAATTATAGTTTTACTACTAATAGTCCTATAACATTAATAAACTTAAAATATGACTCTGTTGTAACTCCACTTAATACCAAAAAAGTTTGTAACCTATTTCAGGGAGTTCAAGGTATTCAGGCTAAACCTGGTGATCTAGAATGCCTTGAGATCGATAATACTAAATTATGGAGTGACTTTAGCTTAAATGGTTTATCAATTACTGTTTATATGTTACATGAGCAAGCGGCTCCATTATCACAAATGATTGTGTTAAATAAAATTATAAATGATTAATACGCAATTTTATTTAGTACTTTATTGAGTGCAAATAGTTATCGATAGTTACTAATATTAGTTAATATTAAATTACACATCTTTGTTGAAACTATTAAGAAAAATCAATGGATTATTTAAATGATACAGCTCTGAATTATCAATAACCTTCTTTAACACTTTTTAAATTTGATTAGATAATTCAGTGCCTTATTTTTTTAATTTTACAATTCATCCTACAATTATATAAGGTTTTATACATTTGATACCAAAATAAAGTGACATTTTATTTAAATTTTAATCTATTAAAATTATAGTGAAATAAAAATATAATCTAGGTTTAAGGTTATAGATACACATCAATTGGTTTGATTTTAAAATATCATTTTTTCTAAGATCTTTATATTAACACTAAGACTCGACACAAGCCAAAGCAACCATATTTACAATTCTTCTTGCAGAAGATATATTAGTTAAAACATATGCTGGTTTTTTTAAACCTAATAATAGAGGACCTACCGAAACACATTCCGAGAATGAAGCTCGCAATAGATTATAAGATATATTTGCAGATTCAATATTAGGCATAATCAATAAATTTGCACGGCTTTTTAAAGTTGAATCTGGCATGGATTTATTTCTAATTGTTTGTTCCAATGCTTCATCACCATTCATTTCTCCATCAATTTCAATATTAGGATACTTACTTTTGAATAAATTTAATACCTTTCTCATTTTTAAAGCAGAAGAAGAATATAGATCAGAACCAAATGAACTATGAGACAACAATGCTACTTTAGGAACAATTCCAAACTTATTCATTGATGAAACCGCCATTTCTGTTATCTTACAAAGTTGCTCAGCAGTTGGGTCACTATTAACAAAAGTATCTGCTATAAACAAATTCCCAGAAGGTAAAATTAAAGCATTCATCGATGCACATAGTTTTTCTTCATTGTTAAACCCAACAATATTTTTTATAGTTTCCAAATTATTATGAAATTTACCATAAGTTCCACAAATAAGACCATCGGCTTCATTCTTTATCACCATTAAAGTTCCAATTAATGTTGTATCTCTAGTTACTGTTCTTTTAGCCTCTTCTTGTGTTACCCCCATACGTTTACTTTGTTCATAATATGTACTCCAGTACTCTTTAAACCTAGTATCACTTTCATTATTAACAATTTCAAAATTTTTACCAGGCACTATTCTTAGTCCTAAATGTTTGATGCGGTACTCTATAA
>CANGJN010000076.1 GCA_947454215.1 Neisseriaceae bacterium
ATATTATAAAAAGGTTTTTTTATGAAGTTAATTTTATTGATATGTAATTTTTTTATTTTTACATTTATATACTCAGATCCACTTACAGGGGTTCAGATACAATGTAGCTATATTAATGAATCTGAATTTTTAGATACTATTAATAGAGATTATGGCACACATTTTACTTCAGTATTTAAAGATTCAGCTTGGCATCGTACATTTTATATACATAACATCCCATATTATTTAGAGTTAAAAGGAGTAATATATAAAAATCCAGATGGTTCACCTAGTAATATTGTTAAATTAGAAGGGTTAATAACTCAACCCCTTGATAGAAAAGCAGAACAATTTCAATATATCTACTGTAATCAAAGAGGTTCTTTTGGTGAGTTTGCATTTCAAAAAATAGAGAGTTCTGGAGAAGTAAATGAATCAGAATTACCATATGCAATATTTATATTTGGTGCAAATAATGGAGCGGTTATAGATAGTGCAACAAACACACTAGATTACCAACTAGCTGAAGAAGTTGAAAGTTTATTAGAAAATCCAAATGGCGATTTATCGAGCATCCATATTTCCCATGTTACTTTTATTGATGATTATCCTATATTAATCAACCAAGTTAAATCTTATGTTGATGCTTTTTTTGCAGTTGTAGTTAACCCAGGTGTCTCTGTTGGAAGCCACCAGTCGTGGCAGAAGTTTAAATTCAACCGTAATTTCTTTGTATATCCTTATTTGATAGATAAAAAAGATATTAACCCAAATAATAGTTTGATACTTGGTTATAATACAATTGGATATTCAAATATAGCAAAATTTTATAAATATGATGGGAATGAGCAAACATATACCGCTTATACATATGATGAATATCAGCCACTAGCTTCTCTTGTTAATAAAGATTTGAATACTGACAATTATCTTACACCTTCTAATCAGCGCTTAATACATCGATTTTTAGATGAGAAAGGGATAAATTTTATAAGTATGGGGCAATTATTTTATGGGTTTTGGGTCAATGTTATACGTCAAATTGCAGATAATGGTGTATATCATAATAATGAGTTGAATCAAGATTTCAGTTTAGTCTTAGTTATAGCTGAATATTCAGTATCTGCTAAAAAATTTATTTATCAACCTTTATTGTTGAATCACAATTACCATTCATTAGATTTTTCCTATTGGTGGGATAGGAAAATAGATAATGAATCTTTTTGGGATGATTTTGGTGGTGGTTACGCTGAAGGTCAGTATGGTATATTTTTAGATGACTATCGTAAATTAGTACACTTAACAAATAAAAATGGACTTGTTTTTGCATGTTTGTACAATAAGACTTTTTATACTGAATGTACTTATTTTGGAATAATCGGATATAAAAAGGAACAAAGATTTTCTAAAAAAAAGTTGTTTATTCGAACTACCCCAATTATATATCCATTTATTCAAAAGATAATAACGACAATTCCAGATATGCAACAAGATTTAAATGATGGTTTTAAATTACATCCTGTACTTTCATGTGCAAAACTTAATAAGTTAAAAGCAGATTTAAAAAAAAATAACAGCTTTGTTTGGATGATTATAGGTAATAAAAATACTAGAGATCCCATTATTCTTAAATATAATTTTGCAGACAATACAGCACAAAAATTCAGATTATCAGAACCGCGAAATTCAACAACACTTTTACATTTGGATTGTAACACACAGAACAATATTGACTCCTATTCTTTTGAAACTACTTCAGGTCACCCACTTGTTAGATTTAATGTTCGAATTAGAGATTTTTATGTATTAAGTCAATCTAGTTATAAATTTATAAGTAAAGCGAGGGAAGAGGAAACAAGGTTTTAAAAATATCAATAAAAACCTATACATTTATACTTTCATAATCGTATTTTAATAAAGTGTTGAAGTTTTTAATAATATCACTATGGAAATTTTAAATCCTTGTAGTGATAAAAATCTATCATTAGACATATTTTATAACTAAAAAGCACATGAATAATATATTTATAGTCTAAATACTTACTTAAAACTAATATTAATAAAGTATATAGTATTATATTTTATTAATAAAATTATTTTCCAAATGAAGTGCAAAAAAATTATCCAATGTGCACTTCACTTGGAAAACTGTGCTATATACTATCAAATTGAATTATTCAATAAACTTAATCAATCAGTTAATGGAATATATTTATGAATTACATGGAAATAGAATGAATTTTTTATTAATAAGAACAGATTTCTTAGGAGATGCTGTTTTAACTAATACTTTTATCAAGATGTTATCTTGTTCTACCTCATCAAATATCGATGTACTATGCACTAGTTATAATTTCAAAGCTTTCAAATATAACCCATATATTAGAAGCCTATACATAGATAATTATAATTTCTCTAATGAAAATAAAACTAATTATCAAGCAATTTTTATATTAAATAGAAGTTTATTAAACTATAAAAAAATTAAAAAAATTAATACTAAAAAAATTATAGGGCATAAACTAGGTATAAAAAGTATACGTTCTAAATTTTTTTATTTACAAACAACTTTATTAAGCAAATATAAGTATATCGAATATGATAACAATATTCACGAAGTCAGAAATCAATTTAAGTTATTATACTATGCTGCAAAAGAATTTAATTTTTTAAATAAGTTAAATTTAGATGAAAAAAGTTATTTTTATACTCATAATTACAATCCCGAAAATAATTACACAAAAGACAACAATTCTGTTGTTATAAATATATCAGGAAGAAAAACTTCGTTAAAATATATTCCTTTTTCTCTAGTTAGGAATATTATAGAGGATATTTTAATATTAAAAAAAACTATTTTAGTTATTGGAACGGAAGAAGATAAAGATAAATTAGATAAATTATTAGAATATTTTGGGCAAAATATTTCTATATATATTGATGATGATATTTTTAATTTAGTATCCAAGTTCTATGCTTATAAGTACTTCATTAGTGCTGATGGAGGTTTAATGCATGTAGCCGCAGGTTTAAATATGCATTGTATTGCTTTATTTCATGACCAAAATATAACTGCATGGCACCCATGGTCAAAAAATCAAATATGTTTACAGAATAATCAACATAGAATATATGATTTAACTTCTGAAGATGTTATAAAAGCAATTTTAAAGTTTGAAGAGAGTAATCTAAATTGAAAACAAGTATAATTTTAAGCACTTATAATTGGCCAGAGGCTCTAAAAATAATATTAAATAAATTAATACCCCACTTGAATGAAAAAACAGAGTTAATTATTGCTGATGATGGATCTACTGCTGCTACCAGTGATTTAATATCTTTTTATAAAAGCAAATCTCCTCATATTTTACATGTTTGGCACCCTGACAATGGATTTCAAAAGAGTATGATTTTAAATAAAGCTGTAGCATTATCTAAGGGGGAATATCTAATTTTTTTGGATGGTGATTGTATACCCTTTGTTGACTTTATCAATGAACACTTAAAACTAAAACAAATAGGTTACTTTGTTGCTGGCCATAGAGTTTTGATTGCACCTAAATTTACTAAGGAAATTCTGAAAACCCATAAGCTTCAGGAGGAAATAACTGATTTTAGTCTATTTAATTGGATGGGATGTTATCTATTTAAAAAAACCAATAAACTATTATTTAACTTAAGATTAAATTGTAATAGTAAATGGAGGTATTTTGGCTTAAATAATTGGAGATATCCTAAGGGGTGTAATTTTGGAATACATAAAAATGACTTTATGTCTATCAATGGCTTTGACGAGGAATATAGTGGGTGGGGTCATGAAGACGCAGATTTATTTATTAGATTAATAAAAAATGGATTGAAAATAAAAAATGGTAAATTCTCAATTCCAGTTTTACATTTGTGGCATAAACAAGCCAATAGAAGTAACTCTTTAATAAATTATAATAAATTAATTGAAAGATTGAAAGATAAATCAATTATTAAAACTCACAATGGTATTAATCAATGGCTTAAATAAATTAGTAATTTATTTTTTAAGTATATAAGCAATAAATATAAATAGTATACATATAAACCAAACTGGAAAATTTAACATAGTTTCAAATGGTGTTCTACCAGAATATCCTTGAATAAATTCGCTAAGATTGCCTTTGGTAAATGATGGCAATATTTTAATAACTATTCCATGATTATTAATTACTGCGGTTTCGGCAGTAGTACTATCTTGTAAAACAAATCGTTGATTTTCCAAAGCTCTTACTTGTGATAACTGCAATGATAAATCTTTCATATAAGTTTTTCCGTACCAAGAAATATCAGATTGATTTATTATGACCGTTGCATTTATTGAGTTTTGAGCTACGTAATCATTGATAGCATTTTCATAACAAATATTAAAAGAAAATTTATTTCCATTTAATTCAAATGGTTCTTGATGATATTCTCCAGAAATATAATGCGGAATTGAAAAGTTGAATTTTTTAAAAATAATATCTAAAATTTTATTAGGAAAGTATTTTATCAAAGGTATATACTCTCCTATGGGAACTAAAAAATGTTTTTTATATACAGGTATTAATTTATTCAAATATAATGTCCCTGTCATAGATGAGTTGGATTGATAAAGTGATGATCCAAAAAATAAATTAGACTTCTTGCGTATAATTAACTCATATAATTTTTTTAAGTAACCTTTAGTTAAATATTGATAATTAACATTAAAAACTGTTTCTGGCAAAATGATTAAGTTTGCATGGGTTTTTTCAACCAAAGAATAAACCTCATCTTCTAAGGATTTTTGATTAGCATAAGAAAAAATTTTAGATGAAAAAATATTTGGCTGTACTAAATTTACAGAGAATATTGAACCATTTTTATGGGTATATTGGATATCGCTAATCTTATAAGAAATAACATTAAATAAAATTAATAGCAACCAACTATACATTGCAACCTTATATTTTTTATATAAAAAT
>CANGJN010000077.1 GCA_947454215.1 Neisseriaceae bacterium
TATATATTAGTGCAAATTCCTCAACCTATCGATAAAAAAGATCAATCAGAAGCATATAACTTTGTCAAAAATGATTTAGGTAAGGATCCTAGTATTTTTGAAATTACTGCTGAACGGTTACGTCGTGCAGGAGATAAAGTTCTTAAGGAATGGCATGAAAAACAAAGATCTGGAGACCTTTTAGATGGGGGTATGGTAAATCCTCCTGATGTTGGGTTTAAGGTTTTTGAACTAATTGATGATAAATATAATGAGTTTTATAATAAAACTCTTAATGAAGATAGTCAAGATGATTTGGTTTCAGAAAATATAAATGATATAAAGGAAACTGATAGTATGACTATATTGAGTAATCTAATGTTAGGTAGTAAAGTTACACTTGATTCTGCATATGAAACTATTATTAAGGATAAATTATATCGAATTGAAGATAAGTTATTTATTCTTCAAGAGTTTGAGTTAGATATTAATTTATTTGAAGGGATAAATGCTGTTATTGTATATGGTAGAAATATAACTAATGATAGTTTTATAGCTAATTTAACTGCATTGGTTAATAAAGATAAAGTTATTATGAAAAGTTAATTTTATAATGGGTATATTTGTAATATGAATTTAACGGCATACCATGCAAAATTCTTTGCTTATGATATATTACGTAAAACACGTAATGATATAGCTTCAGTTATATTTAATGCTAAGGTAGAATTAAATCCTCATCAAATTATGGCAGCTCAGTTTGCTATTAAATCACCAATAAATAAGGGGGTTATTTTAGCCGATGAAGTTGGGCTTGGTAAAACTATTGAGGCTGGATTAATTTTAGCTCAGATGTGGGCTGAAAGAAAAAGAAAAATTATTATAGTATGTCCTGCAGTACTTCGAAAACAATGGGCAGAAGAGTTGATAAATAAATTTGCCTTAGATTCAATTATTTTAGATAGTAAAGTTATCAATGAAAAAAATAGTTTAAGAATAGAAGATGATCCGAAAATATTAATCTGTTCATATAATTTACTTAATCATAATGCTGGAAATAAAGTATTAAAATCAATAACTTTTGACTTGGTTGTATTTGATGAAGCACATAAATTAAGAAATCAATCTTCTCGTACTTATAATGTCAGTGAAGAGTTATTTAAATATACTAAGAAAATACTATTGACTGCAACCCCATTACAAAATTCATTAAAAGAATTATATGGGTTAATTAATATTATTGATGATAAATTATTTGCAAGTGAAAGTGCTTTAAGTGGTAAATTATCAAATATGGAAATCGTACGTTTACGTGATAGACTAAAACCAGTATTAATGAGGACATTAAGAAAGGATGTTGCTAGTTTTATTAAATACACTAAACGTAATTCTGAAACATTTGATTATCATTCCTCGTTATTTGAACTTCAGTTATATACATCAATTGATAACTTTATCTATAACCAACTACAGTTTTTTTATGATCCTAGAGTAATTCATTTAATTCGTGTGGCATTATTAAAAATAAAGTCTTCATCATCAAACGCAATATATGAAACCTTATTTAAAGTAAAGAATAGAATACAAAAAAGCATGGTTGAAAAAGTTATTATTCAAGATGCGAATGATATTGATAGTGAGGTAATACAGGATACTTTAGAAGATCATGAGGAAGAGGAAAGTGATTTTGATGGTCGTAATCAAGAATTTATTGTAACTAATGGTGAATTATCAGAACAAGAATTACAAATTAAAAGAACAGAGGCATTAGCAACTTTAACTATTATAATGCAGAATTTGAAAATTTTAATCGATAATAATAAAGACTCAAAGTTACCCAATTTAGATAAAGCCATTAAATTTGGATTATTACGTATGAAAGATATTGGAGCAGCTGAAAAGTGTGTTATATTTACAGAGTCTTTAGTTACGCAAACTTATTTATACCAATACCTTAGTGAGCAAGGTTTTAAGGATAAAATAGTATTATTCAATTCAAGCAATACAGATAGTAATTCGATAAGAATTTATGATCAATGGAGGCATAATAAATCTAATCGAACAAGAATTTCAGGAGTAAAACCTGCAGATATGAAATTAGCAATTATTGATTATTTTCAAAATCATGCTAAAATTATGATAGCTACAGATAGTGCTTCTGAAGGAGTGAATTTGCAGTTTTGTTCTTTACTTATTAATTTTGATTTACCATGGAATCCACAGCGAATTGAACAACGTATAGGACGCATTCATCGTTATGGACAAAAGCACGATGTAGTGATAATTAATTTTTTAGATAATAATAACCTTATAGATAAACGCATATATAATATTTTAGATAAGAAAATTGGTTTATTTAATGGAATGTTTGGTGCGTCTAATGAAATACTAGGTAGAATTACCAGTTTAAATAATGGTTTTGAAAAGCAAATTTATAATATTTTTCAGAACTGTCGAACAGAATTAGAAATTACCGATGCTTTTGATTTACTCAGTGAACAGTTCAAAGAAGAAAATAATAAACGTTTAGAGAAAGCTAAAGAGGTTTTGCATACTGATTTTGATGAAGATGTGCACCAACTATTACAAACATTAGAACATGAGAATAATAAACGTTTAGATTCTATTAGTCAGAAATTTTGGGATTTATCTAAATATCAATTAAACAAATTAACCAAAAATATTGAATTTAATGAAAATGAAAAAAGTTTTGAATTGAACGAACCTATAAAAAACAATAGTGTAGGAACTTATTATTTGATTAAGAAAAATAGTTTTGATCAACAGAAGGATTATACAAATAATCAGTTATATCGAGTTAATCATTCACTTGGAGAATTAGTAATTGAAACTGCAAAAAAAGAAGTAACACCTCCAGTATTATTACAATTTGACTTATCTAATTATGGTAAAGAGTATGGCTATAATTCTAGTATAAAGGTAAATTCTTTAGAATTATATAAAAATCAATATGGAACATTGGGATTAGAGCATTTAATTATATATACCAATGGATATAAAGAAGATTTCTTAATATTTTGTGCTAAATTAGATGGAGGAGAAACACTTGATCAAAATCAATGTGAGCGAATGTTTAAATTAGAGGCAAAAATAAAATCTTATGATTGTGGTTTATTAAATCTTGATGAATTACAAAAAAATTCGAGATTGGAGGCTATAGCAAAATATGAACAAAATAAGTCAAAAAACTACCAAGATGAGTATGATAAAATAGAAAACTACCGAAATGATATCCTATTTGATATGCAAAATAATATTAATGCAATTGATAAGCAGATTAAAGAAATACAAAATTTAATGAGTCAATCTGGAAATTTAACAGATAAATGGCAATATACTAGTCAGATAGATAACTTAAGAAGTAAAAAAAGATTATTGGAAAGAGAAAAACAAGATAAGGATTTTGAATTAGATAAAGAGATGAGAGAATTAATGCAAAATTATGAAACATTGTTAAAAACGAATATTATTAATAATAACTTATTTACAGTTAAATTTATAATAGTTTAAATTTTAGAAAATATACACTAGATACTGCAAGTATGTTAAAATAATTTATATTGAAAAATATTTATATAGAAGTAATAATGTTAAGTATATTTGATTTATACTCTTGTGTCATTTGCTGTGGCTATCGCTGTTGTTTTATCTAATTTTAGATAACATAATATCTCATGACCAAGTTACACCTATGCTAAATAAAATAATGATTAGTAAAGATTTATGGAAATATTTGATGATAGTATGTTGGCATTATGATCATTGTAATAATAAAAATCTTAAAGGATTAAATTATATACAACATTTTCTTATACTCAACTATGTCAAGAACCTGTTGTTCTCAAGTTATATATTTTCAAAAACGCAAATCAACTCTGATATCTCAATTAATTTTTTATCATCTTCAGCCAAAACACTGATTTTACCAGTATTGATATATTTTGAATAGAAGTGAGAACGGCTTACACCAGCCATGCGAATAGCTTCAGAAATTGATACTTTATTCATGTATTCACTTGTTTTTGAAAATAGTTTTAGTATGCATTTAAAACCCCAAAACGAACGCTAGAGCTTGATTTAAAATGCGCATTTCTTTAATATCAAGAACACCTATTTTATCAATAATTTTCTTTTTTTCTAACACCGATATTCTATCAAGCATGACCTGAGAGTGTTGTTTTAAATTATTTGTATCATTAGGTTTTAATATGATCCTAAAATCCTCTTGTTCTATTTTGACTTCACTGGTAATTGGAGCAGCCAAAATAGTAAATAAATTGCTGTTAAGTAAATTATTTTGTATTACCACCCATGGTCTAGGTTTTCCATTGATACCACCTATACTTGATATAACAATTTCACCTCGTTGATAAATCATAAAGGGCTATCCTGCAATAAATCATGTATATTACTTTCAAGTTCACTGACTAATTGATCATGCTCTTGATTAATTTGTTTTGTAGCTATAGCTATACGTTCTTGAATTTTGCTGTTTGTACTATCTAGCGTCCAAACTTGTATTCTCTTGTATCCTGCCCTGCGTTTTTCATGATTATATCTCTTGGTAGATTCTCTTATTGCAACTGCTGTCATAATAATTCCTTTTTAAACTCTCATAATAGAGTAATTATAGCATTATTGAATCTTAACTGCAAACTATGAAACATTATAGTCCAATAAATAAGTTGTATTTATAATGTACTCAAAAACGTTTTAAGTACAGTTTTCATAGTTTTAGTCCAAAGATTTTTTCTTATAATTTTCATAGGTAATTCTTTTAAAAAGGTCTGGAAAAAAATATTTTTTTATGTCCCGTATATAATTATTATATCACACTTATAAAATTTATGGGGAATTACCGCATTTTTAAAGCGTTCCATACAAGTTTGTTACTAAAGAGTTAGACGTTTGGTATTCAGAAAAGGAGGGAAGATTTATGATAAATTAGAACTGATAA
>CANGJN010000078.1 GCA_947454215.1 Neisseriaceae bacterium
ATCTTATTTTGTTGATCTAAAGTAAAAACCCGATTAAGATTTTTCTTAAATTTATCCATCAATAAAGGAATACCCTCTTCTCTTCTACGAATATGTCCAATTGGATATTCTATAACTACTTCATCCAAGAGGTCACCATTATTAAACTCTATGGTTATACCATTAGCTATAGATCTTTTATTTAAATCCAAATAATCTTTACTAAACTGTTCATCTTCTATACAAATCATTTTTGCCCTTAATTCATCGATTATTTTGTTACTTGCAACATCCTCTTCGTAATCTAAGGCTATCAATCTTCCATAAATTAAAGGGATTGCTACCATATATTGAATACAATGATCTCTATCTGCTGGATTTTTTAATGGCCCTTTTTTATCAATTATTCGCATTGCAGAACTATGTGTACGAATGGTAATTAATTTTACTTCTTGCAATCTATTTTTAACTTTTTCATGAAGAATCATAGCACACTCTACAGCTGTTTGAGCATGAAATTCTGCCGGAAAAGAGACTTTAAATAAAATATTCTCAATAACATAAGAAGCATAATCTTGACTTAATTTGATAGAATTACCTTTAAATGAAACATCATTGAATCCCCATTTAGGTGCTGTTAATGCCGAAGGATAACCCATTTCTCCTGTTTTTGCAATCAATGCTAATTTAACCCCCCTGCTTGAAGCATCTCCAGCGGCCCAACTTTTTCTAGATCCTGTATTAGGTGCATGACGATATGTTCTCAATGCTTGACCATCTACAAAAACCAATGAAATCGCATTCAATGTTTGTTCATAAGATAAACCCATTAATAAACAAGTAACAGCAGCTGAAGCTAATTTAACTAAAATAACATGATCTAATCCAACAGCATTAAAAGAGTTTTCTAAAGCGATTACCCCTTGTATTTCATAGGCTTTAACAGCTGCAGATAAAACATCTTTAATCATAAAAGGTTTTTTATTTTGTTTTACATTATTTGTTGAAATCCATTCTGAAACTGATAATATTGCCGCAAAATTATCGGAAGGATGCCCCCACTCTGAGGCCAACCAAGTATCATTAAAATCTAACCATCTAATTAATGCTCCATTACAAAAAGTGCTATTAATTAAATCCAACTTATATTTAGTGCCAATTACTCTTGCACCAGTATTTAACGTAGATTCATCAGATAAAGAAGTAATCAATTTAGTACACTCTTTATAAGACAAAGCTTCTAATGCACATCCAATACTGTCTAATAAACAATAATATGCGGTATCAATAGCTAAATTACTCTTTACTTCATATTTCAAAACATAATTAGCAATGTCTTCTATAATTTGATCAAATTTTTCCATTAATTTTTGTCCAATCCAAAATAATTTTTCCTGACATTCCAGACTCCATCAGTGTAAAAGCCTTATCAAAATCACTTGCATCATAAATATGAGTTATAATTCTCTCCAAATTTAAGCCAGATTTGATTAATGAACTCATTTTATACCATGTTTCAAATACTTCTCTACCATAAATACCCTTTAAATTTAAAGACTTAAATACGATTTTATTCCAATCAACACTGACATCTCTACTGCTAATACCTAAGATCGAAATTTTACCACCATGTATTATTACATTAATCATAGCATTGATAGCCGACTCTATTCCAGACATTTCTAATCCAACATCAAAACCCTCTTTCATATTAATTTTATGCATAATTGTTTTTAATTTTTCAGTAATATCATTGGAATTTTTACAATCAGAGACATTCACTCCTAAATCAGCCCCCATTTCTTGAGCAAGTTTTAATCTATAAGGATTAACATCAGTTATAACAACATTTCTAGCACCAACTTTTTTACAAATTGCAGCTGCAATACACCCAATGGGACCTGCTCCATTTATTAGAATATCCTCTCCAATTAAATCAAAGGATAATGCAGTATGAACCGCATTTCCGATCGGATCTAAAATACTTGCTATATTGTCATTTATATACTCAGGGAGTTTAAATACATTAAAAGATGGAACCGCAACAAATTGAGCAAATGCACCATTTCTATTAACACCAATCCCTAATGTATTAGGACAAAGATGAAATTTTCCTGCCCTACAATTTCTACATGTACCACAAATTAAATGTCCTTCTGCAGAAACACGATCTCCTATGTTAATAGATTTAGTAACATTTTTTCCAATTTCTACAATAGTTCCGGTAAACTCATGGCCAATAGTTAATGGAGGAATAATTGTACTCTCCGCCCATTTATCCCATTTATAAATATGCAAGTCTGTTCCACATATTGCAGATTTGTTTACTTTTATCAGAACATCTTCATCTCTAATTTTAGGTATATTTGTATCTACCATTACTAATCCAGCACCCATTTGTTGTTTAACTATTGCCTTCATTTTATTCATAAAACTATTCTTTTAAATATATTTAAATAACTCCCAATTCTTTTCCTACTACTATAAATGAATTAACAGCATCTACTATTTGCTCAACTGTATGTTTTGCACTCATTTGAACTCTAATTCTTGCCATACTCTTTGGCACAACAGGATAAGAAAAAGAAACTACATACACACCCAATTGCAATAATTTATCTGCAAAATTTGCCGCTATTTTTTCATCATATAACATAATTGGAATAATTGGATGACAACCAGGAATTAAATCAAAACCAGCACTAGTTAATTTTGATCTAAATAACTTGGCATTTTTAATAAGTTGTTCTCGTAAATCATTTGCATCCTTAATTATATCTATAGCCTTAATAGTGGTTGCAGCTATTACAGGTGCCAGAGAATTTGAAAACAAATAAGGTCTAGCCTTATTTCTTAATAACTTAATTACATTTGCTTTTGCGACTATATATCCACCAGAAGATCCTCCCAATGCCTTTCCAAGAGTTCCAGTAACAATATCTACCCTTCCCTCTACTCCACAATACTCTGGCGTACCTCTTCCATTCTTTCCTATAAACCCAGTTGCATGAGAGTCATCAACTAAAATGAGTGCATTATATTTATCAGCAAGGTCACAAATTGATTTTAAATTTGCTATTACTCCATCCATAGAAAATACACCATCAGTTACAATTAACTTAAACCGTGCTCCAGATTTATCAGCGTCAATTAGTTTTAATTCTAAATCATCCATATTATTATTTTTATATCTAAATCTTGAGGACTTACATAATCTAATTCCATCAATTATAGACGCATGATTTAATTCATCAGATATTATTACATCTTCCTCAGATAAAAGGCTTTCAAAAACCCCTCCATTTGCATCAAAACAAGAACTAAATAAGATGCAATCTTCGTAGCCAAGAAAATCACTAATAGACTTTTCTAGTTGTTTATGGATAGTTTGTGTACCACATATGAAACGAACTGATGCTACACCATAGCCAAATTCATCCAAAGCATCTTTAGCATAACTAATTAAACGTTTATCATCAGCCAATCCCAAATAATTATTAGCACAAAAATTAATTTGAGTCTGATTTTGATTATTATTTAAAACAATAGAGGTAGATTGAGGAGTACTTATTATTCTCTCATTCTTAAATAATTTATTTTCTATAATACCATCAATAACTTTATCTATTCTTGAATAAAAATCTTTATTCATTATTTATCCTTATAAAATAATAATACCATTTCCACATTGTATGCAGTCAAAGATAAATTATGGACATCATAATCAGAAGATCATACAATATCTTTTATAAAGGAGGTATCCCTTGATTAAATTGTAAGCATTTGCTCGTACAACAATTTGCTTGTTTAAAAAGTAAAATGGTATAATATCCATTCCATTTGTGGTTATACATTCTATAAATACTGTTAAAATTCAAATATCATAATAAATTAAAAAGAAACAATTATAGTTCGCATCAAATCATTTAATGAAATACTAAACCTACAATCATGGTATTAAATGGTTAAATTTAATATTTGATAAATCTACCCTCATATGTTAAAATAAAAAGTATTTCAATTTTCAATTTAAATACTAATTTGGAAACAATTGCAACAATATGCTATAATATCTATTTATAACTAATGTTAGCCAACTAATTGTTAAAACTATTGAAGCAATGGTTGAGTATTTTATTCATTTAAATAATTTTATTAGTTCCATAGAAATAAACAATTGAACAATAATCTAACTTTAAAACAACTTATTAACACAGTTATCTTTAAAAATTACAACTATACTGAGCCACTATTATTCAGAAAAAACTAAAATTTATAAAAATAACTAAATATCGAGTTATAAATATTTAATTTATAGAATTTTATCATATTTTGAAATATTACATAAAAAAAATTGTAAAATTCTCAGTAATCATAATTAAATTTTTACTGAAATTTATAAATTAATTATACCATTTCCACGTTATAATAAGTCAATAATTAATAAGTTTTCTATTTATTTAATAAAAAATGATATAAATATATTATTTAAATATTTAAATAAAATGGGATCTTATTATTTAATGAAAATTTAATACAAGTGTCTTTAATCCCAGGTTTATAATAATTTCCTTATGCTAACCAACACTTGAATCGTTAGTTATATAATTTTATTTTAAAATGAAATTTTATCACCCTAGATATAAAGATTTTGTACTTGAATGATACTTTTAATGAAATGAGTTGTATGCGAATTGTTTACTCACTAATGATATATATTTTTTTACCTTTTATTATGATTTATTTAAAGATAAGAGGAAATAGAAATCCTAATTATAATTTATTTTGGAATCAAAGATTTGGATTTAATTTAAGAAATCCTACAACAAAGCCAATTATCTGGTTACATGGCGTATCTGTAGGAGAAACACGGGCAATGATGAAACTTATTTATTTAATAAAAAATGAGTATACTGATTATCAAATTTTATTAACACAAATGACCCCAACAGGAAGAGCTAC
>CANGJN010000079.1 GCA_947454215.1 Neisseriaceae bacterium
TACGTTTACTTTGTTCATAATATGTACTCCAGTACTCTTTAAACCTAGTATCACTTTCATTATTAACAATTTCAAAATTTTTACCAGGCACTATTCTTAGTCCTAAATGTTTGATGCGGTACTCTATAACCGAAGGTCTTCCTATTAGTACAATTTGTGCTAATTTTAAATCCACTATTTCCTGTAAGGCATGTAAGACTCTTATTTCTTCACCTTCACATATAACAATTTTTTTCTGTTTTTTTGCAGCAGCATTAAAAATAGGTTTCATAAACAGGTTTGATCTATATACGTATTTCCCTAATTCTTCTGTATATTTTTCTATATCAACAATAGGTCTAGTAGCAACATTTGATTTCATAGCTGCTTTTGCCACAGCAGGAGCTATCATTTTAATTAACCTTTGATCTATTAATTTAGGAATTATATACTTTTTACCAAATGATATATCCTCTTTATCATATGCATTTGTAATAAACTCCCCAGGTTCCAAGAATGCTAAATCAGCAATAGCATATACGGCAGCCTTTTTCATCTCTTCATTGATACAAGTGGCTCCAACATCTAAAGCTCCTCTAAAAACAAAAGGGAAGCATAATGCATTATTAATTTGATTGGGGTAATCACTCCTGCCTGTTGCAATTATAGCATCACTTCTAACTTCCTCTATTAATTCAGGCATAATTTCTGGCACAGGATTAGATAAAGTAAAAATTAATGGATGTGGAGCCATCACTTTAATCATATCTTGTGTAATAAGATTAGGACCTGAAAAGCCTAAGAAAATATCAGCATTTAGCATAACATGATCTATTGTCTTATAATTTGTTACTTGTAAATATCTTAATTTAGTTGAATCTAATTTATCTTCTCTTTTATCACTTATTATTCCTTTCGAGTCAGCAACAAAAATATTTTTTTTATCTGCACCTAATTCAACCAGTAAATCTAGACAAGCAATAGCAGCAGCTCCTGCACCTAGAACAGCAATCTTAACTTCTGTTAATTTTTTTTTAACTAATTTCAATCCATTTATAACTCCAGCTGCAACCACAATAGCGGTTCCATGTTGATCATCATGGAAAACTGGTATATTTAATTTTTTTTTAAGTTTTTCTTCAATAACAAAACACTCAGGAGCTTTTATATCTTCTAAATTTATACCACCAAATGTAGGCTCTAGAGCAGAAACAACTTCAACAAATTTATCCACATCAGTTTCATTTATTTCAATATCATACACATCAATACCAGAAAACTTTTTGAAAAGCATTGCTTTCCCTTCCATAACTGGTTTTGCAGCCATTGCTCCTATATTACCTAATCCTAATACTGCTGTACCATTTGTAATCACAGCAATCAAATTTCCTTTATTAGTATAGTTATAAACATCTAATGGGTTTTTAGCTATTTCCATACAAGGAGCTGCGACTCCAGGAGAGTAGGCTAAGGACAAATCTCTTTGATTTACTACCTCCTTTGTTATATGAATTTCAATTTTTCCAGGTTTAGGAAATTTATGATAAGTTAATGCATCAGTAAATATTTGATCCTCAAAATTAGACTTCTCAGTCATATAACCTCCAATTTAAAAAAATAATTATCATAAGTTTATTTCAATGTCTCAGATTCCAAACTCAATAATCAAAATACCATAGTTTTTATTTTTTAAATAATCTTGTTTTATAATTTAATCTTAAATTAAAACCATAGAGGCTAAAAATATATTTATAAATAATTAATGCATAAATACTAAAATTATTAATTTGGAATGAATAAGCATAAAGTCAATGATTCTTTAATATCAAAATTTAATATTTTTTATATATGAATCTTATTTTTGTTTAAATACCCTCCATAAACATCTTTAATAGTAAATATTTTCCCTCTAACTAAGTATATTAATAATACTCTATGGTAAATAACTCACTATCAACTACCAATCTAAAACCTAAATCAATCTCTGTAATTAGCTGTTAACTCATTGATTGCTGATTCTACTGCATCTAAAAGATGATTCTTTGAGTCCCTATTAATGTTTTTAGTTATAACAGCAGCTCTAGTTTCTTTAGTTGGAGTTTTAGCATTTTCAGGTTTTATTACATTAACTAAATTAAAACTAACAACACCTAAGGAGTTTGTTTCATATTTCCAGATATTTAAATATTCAAGATGGTTTGAACTGAAATCCTTTTTATTATCCCCCATATCACTAGGGTTTTTAATACCATAAATATTATTACTCTCTTTATCATCGTGATTAATATATACTTGATTTAGATCTTTACTCTCTGAATTTAAGGTATTTATTGGTGTAGGATTACTTAATACATCTATATATTTCCCCTCTTCTAAATAAAACTTATCATTCTTCTTAGCTATTTTTTTCGAATAAACACCATCTGTGAGATCTTCGCTATTTATAAAATTTAATGAGTCACTCTTTGATACTTTATAAATAGCGGCTTTGTAGGTTGTGTTATTACTTGATGTTCTTTCTGTTAATGCCACCTGACTGTGGTGCCCTTTTAACTCTGATATTGTTTTTTGATCTGGAGTGTAATTATAAAATAGATTACCTAGTACACTCTCTGATACTTTTTCTTGATCGCTAAAAGTTACCCGATAATTTTCATCTTCCAGTTTAAGATATATTGGGTTTTTAACTCTACGAGGTGGATAGTAAATAACTTGAAAATATTTGTCATCTGTTGTCTGATAAATTCCAACTGGGAAATATTCTTTGCTTTGTAAGGTAGCGGAATCGTATTGTGATTTAAAAAAAATTGATATTTCCTTTTGATCTGGAGTGTAATTTAAAAATAGACGTTTAAGTTTATCCTCTGATACTTTTTCTTGATCACTAAAAGTTACCCGATCATTCTTATCTTCCTTTTTAAGATATATTGGGTTTATAACTCTACTAGGTGGATAGTAAATAACTTGAAAATATTTGTCATCTGATGTCTGATAAATTCCAACTGGAAAATCTTTTTCGCTTTGTAAGGTAGCGGAATCGTATTGTGTTCTATAAAAGGTTTCTTTGCCACTAAATCCTTTCAAGGGCTTAACTAGAGAGGTCAAATCATCCATATATCTAACAGACGCTTCTAATCTCGGTCTAAATCTATTTTCAGAACATTTAAATACAATAAAATAAGGTTCAGTTATATCTAATAATAATATATCTATAGTAGATTCAGTTTCTTCATTACCTTTTATAACAATAACCTTGTATATTTTATTTGGAATAAATGATAATCTCACATTTTGTTCTTTTTCAAGAAATTGTATTTTTTGTTGAGTAGGTTGTTCACTATATTTTTTTTTCTCAGCAAGAGGTAAGTCTTCTACAGCAATAGGACTCTCTTGTTGTTTAGTTTTTTTAATGTCGAATAAATTGATAGTACTATAACAATCTTCAACCAATTGTTTATCAGTAATTTCCTTAATTTTTTTTTTATTACTTGACGGGATTGAGTTGGCAGTAGTATCATAACCAATTTCTTCTTGTCTGGGTTTAAAATGTTCTTGGGATGTTATTTTATGAATTAATTGTAATTCATTAGCACCTATTGGTCTTTTTCTTTGATTGGAAGAACTGGTTTCTAAACTAGTATTTTCAGGTCTTGAAGTTTGGGGTAAATTATTTGGTGTTGTTTTCACAGATGTTTCATCTAAAACCTGAGTTTCATGTTCTGTACCCAATTTTACTTTTTTTAACTGACTATCATCCAAGGATTCTTTATCATCGTTAGGTCTTTTTCTACCTTCTATGCCTAAATTACTTGGCCCTACATAAGAATGTAATGGTATATGTTTAGATGTATGAGGTAATAATCCCTGTCCAATATGAGATTGAGTCTCCTTATTAGTTAAATTAGGGGATATATTTTTACTAGAAGGTGCATTGCCTATTGAAGTGTTTTCCTTATAATCTACAACTTTTTCATTTGGAGTAGTTACTTTTGGAGTGGTGGTAGTTGAGGGTTTCATAACGAAGTGATGCATAAGTTGTAATTTGTCTGTTACAGGTTTTGAATTAGATGGTAATGAGGAGGAGGGAATCATTCTGGATTGAGCGTCAGTTTCTGTATAATCAAAATTTTTTCTATCTACAGCAGAATCGGGGTTCATGGATCTATAAGAAAATGAATTCATAGTGATAGCTATAACAGGAAATGGGTCTTGTGGTTTTTCAATAATACTCCCTAAAATATCTTTTGCAACATCAGGAGCAACAAAGTAGTCAATTATTCCTGTAATTTGGCCAAATATTCTGCACCCTTGTTTTTTAACTTTAGTACAAATAACAATCAATGACCCTATGTCAATACGGGATAAAACATTATTTATTGCTATACCTAAAACTCTTATATTATGCTTGTCTGTAAAATAATATAATTTATTATCTAATAATAAATTACTTAACTTTGTATATGTTAGTATTTGATGATTAATAAGGGTACTATGAACAGATTTAATATTAATCTTCCCTATAATAAAAAAACTATAATTTTCTGATAAATTAAGGCTTAAATCTTGAACATTCACTGTAGTAGAGGTAAGTTTAGAGTCTGAGCCAGAAAATATTGAAAATATTTTATCAAAAAGAGGAAGAAAAAAATTATAAATCTTATCATTTTTTTGAATATGAATAGCCTCATTTTTTCTTTTTATTATAGCATGAAATTGGTCACTGGTGGCGTAAAACAAATTGTCTACTGAATCTTTAGATTTATTATATATTTCAAAATAAAAGAGTTTAGAAACCTTAGATATATTATCTAGGTTTCTAAAATCTGATAAAACAATTTTTTTATCTGAGAGATAAAACCATATCTTATCAATATTATAAATATCACCTAACAAATCA
>CANGJN010000080.1 GCA_947454215.1 Neisseriaceae bacterium
GTTTGTTTTTGTTCATCTGCTTTAGCTGGTATGCTTCCTGTTTTTCTACATTTTATTCCTATTGAAAGTAGAAAATTTCTAACTTGTGGAAGGCTTCTTTCTATTCCAGTTAACAGTTTTATGTTATGAGTTGCTTCCATCAAAGAGCGTTGTGGATTTGCTTTAAAATAATCCTCTAATGTTGATTTATGTTCCATTAATTTACTTTGTGGTTTATTGAATACAACTTCTTTTATTGATTCTAAACCTTTATTTTTAAATGGTTTCATATAATTTCTTACAGTATTGCTAGAAGTATTGAAAGTAGTGGCTATTTACGCTGAACATGTGGACGTAAGTGTTTATATGATAAATGTTGTAACTCTGTTACATCAGATTTTTTAAATTCTATTTTAAGCATAAGTAATTTCTTTAATAATACATAAATGGTTTTATGTAATATAAGCAGGTATTTTTTAATTAATTTTATAAAGTCTTAATGTATTGATTAAATAAAATAAAATAAATTAAAATTTTAAAAAACTCTAAATATTATAAATTATATCATTATTATACACTATTTTAAAAAATTAAATCGCAATATGGTTTAACTAAATATATATACTGCTGAGTAGTAGCAACTTTCAACAAATCTAAGTTGGCTTAGTGAATTAAAACTTCCAGATATGAATGCAATGTGTAAAATCACATCAACACGTGAAATAAATTAACAACGGAACACAGATATTAAGTTACTAATATTAAAGATCCAATAGCAAATAAACTCAATGAAATAATAATAAAATATTGAAATATTGGTCTATTGAAAATAAGTTACTTCTTAACTTTAGATGAGGTATTTGATGAAGAAAGATCTCGTGTAAAAAATGACAAGGCTCCAGCAAATTTATCTATTCTAAGGCATTGTGCATTTAATCTATTAAACAAAGTTAAAAAGTCATTCTTTAAGGATTATACTCTTAGATCAATGTCTTATTTAAAAGATACAACCCATGCTGATGATGCTATAATGGTTGAGAAGCCTTGGCTTTGTTAAAAAGTGTAAAGAACATATAATGAATACATTTAAGCAAAATTTTACAAAATATAAAGTAAAGTGAAATTTACAAGCGATGATAGTTGTGATATACAGCATTTTTATAATAGAAATATGAGTATGGAGATAAAACAAATATATGTTAAAAAATTTAAATATATTAATTACTGGTGCAACTGGTTTTATTGGTTATAATTTAGCAAAAAAATTATCTAAGGACAATCAAATATACTGTATTGTCAGAGATAGCAGTAATATTATAAAATTACAATCGTTAAATAATGTTAAATTAATCACTTATGATGGAGGATTAGATTCTTTATATAATCAAATCTCAAAAGTTAAAATAGACATTGCTTATCATTTAGCTTCTTTATTTGTTGCTGAACATAATATAACACAAATTGATCAATTAATTGATTCGAATATAAAGTTTTCAACACAATTAGTTGATGTTTTAATAGAACTTGGGTGTTTAAATTTTGTTAATGCTGGCACAATTTGGCAAAATTATAATAATACAAAGTATAATCCTGTTTGCTTATATGCAGCAACTAAACAAGCATTTATGGATATACTAGAATATTATAATCAGGTTAAAGGACTAAGTATTGTAAATCTTAAAATTTATGATACTTATGGTTATAGTGACGAAAGAAAAAAACTTTTTTGGTTATTTAAAAAGATAGCGAATACTTCAGAAATAGTTGATATGCCTCCAGGTGATCAAAAGTTAAATTTAGTTTATATTACTGATGTTGTGAATGCATTTGAATTGGCAGGATTAATATTACACGATAAAGTTTTACAAATAAATGAGACATATGGTGTATATTGTCAAGAAAGTTATTCATTAAAAGAATTAGCATCCAAGTTTGAAAATATTGCTCGATGTAAATTAAATTTAAATTGGGGGGCTAAGGCTTATAGAACAAGAGAAGTGATGTTGCCAAATATGTGTTTACCAAAGGTTCCGAATTGGAACGCAATTATAGATATTGATCACGGGATTAAATTATTAATTAAGGAATAAAAATGTTGACTAAAAAATATAAGGGTATTATATTAGCTGGAGGTAATGGTACTAGGCTATTTCCTGCAACCAAAGTAATGTCAAAACAATTATTACCAGTATATGATAAGCCTATGATATACTATCCCTTGTCAATATTATTGTTGGCAGAAATTTATGAAATTTTAATTATTTCTACTAGTACAGATATTGAACGATTTAAAAATCTGTTGGGAGATGGTCTCCAATTTGGGATAAAAATTGAATATGCTATACAAGAAACTCCGAGAGGTTTAGCTGATGCTTTTCTTGTTGGTGAGGATTTTTTAGATGGTTCACCTGCGTGTCTTATATTGGGAGATAATATTTTTTATGGCAGTGAAATTAGTACTTCGTTAAAATCAGCTCAAAATCATGATGGTGGTACAATTTTTGCTTATCATGTTGCTGATCCAGAACGCTATGGTGTTGTTGAATTTGATACTAATCATAAGGTATTAAGTATTGAAGAAAAGCCAACTCATCCTAAATCATCGTTAGCAGTCACAGGATTATATTTTTATGATAGCAATGTTGTCTCTTATGCTAAAACAATACAACCTTCGTATAGAGGCGAACTAGAGATAACAGATTTAAATAAAATATATTTAAATTTAAATAATTTAAATGTTATCACATTGAAAAGAGGTTTTGCTTGGTTAGATACAGGAACACATGACTCATTGTTAGATGCATCAAATTTTATTCATACAATAGAAAAAAGACAAGGAATTAAGATTGCTTGTATAGAAGAAATATGCTTATCAAAAGGTTTAATTACTAAAAAAGATATTATAAGAATGTTGTCCAATATGGGTGATAATACATATTCTTTATATTTACGAAGATTGGTTGGTTAATTTATGGACTTTGAATCTACTATTATAAAAGATGTTATTTTAATTAAACCTAAGGTTATAAAGGATAGTAGGGGATTTTTTATAGAAAGTTATAAAAAATCCGAATTTGTTCTAAACAATATTCCTACTATATTTAATCAAGAAAATATCTCTGTTTCAACTTATGGAGTTATTAGAGGACTTCATTTCCAGTTGAATCCTTTGGCACAAGCTAAGTTGGTTAGATGTGTACAAGGTACAATATTTGATGTTGCAGTAGACATAAGAAAAAATTCTCCAACTTATTTAAAGTCGGTAACTTGTATATTATCTGAACAAAATCAGTATATGCTGTATATCCCACAAGGATTTGCACATGGTTTTTTAGCATTATCTACAATAAACCAAATCATGTATAAATGTTCTAGTGAATATGATTCAAGTTTAGATAGAGGTATAATTTACAATGATCCTACTATCAATATAGCTTGGCCTAAAATAAATGGTAATTATATAATTTCTAATAAAGATTTAGATTTGCCCCAATTTTCATATACGGAAAATAATTTTTAAGGTATAATAAATAAATGAATAACATTGTTTTTATAACAGGTGGTGCTGGGTTTATAGGCTCTGAGTTAATTCGTGAAATCATTAAAAATACTAATTACTCAGTTGTTAATATCGATAAATTAACTTATGCTGGTAATTTAGATTCTCTGCATGGTATAGATAAAAATAGATATAGTTTTGTACAATATGATATTGCAGATAAAAATAATATCCGTAATCTTTTTAATCAATATAAACCTGTGGCTATTTTTAATTTAGCAGCTGAATCTCATGTAGATAAATCAATATTTTCTGCTACTGATTTTATTCAAACAAATATTGTTGGAACTTTTAATTTACTTGAGTGTGCTAGAGAATATGTTGAACAATTAAATTTGTATAATCGATTTAAATTTATACATATTTCAACAGATGAAGTTTATGGTTCACTGAATAATGAAGGTTACTTTAATGAAAATTCTAAGTATGATCCTAGATCTCCATATTCAGCAAGTAAAGCAAGTAGTGATTTATTAGTTAATGCATGGTATCATACATACAAGTTACCAATAATAATTACTAATTGTTCTAATAACTATGGTCCATATCAGTTTCCAGAAAAATTAATTCCATTAAGTATAACAAATGCTATCAAAGGTAATAAAATTGCAGTTTATGGAAGTGGAAACAATATACGAGATTGGTTACATGTAAATGATCATGTCAAAGCATTAATTTTAGTTCTAGAAAAAGGTACAATAGGTGAAAGTTATTGTATAGGAGGACATAATGAAAGAACAAATATTGATGTGGTTAATTTAATATGCAGAATACTCGATGAAATTATTCCAACGAAACATGGTAATAGTTATACTAAACAAATAGAATTTGTGGTAGACAGAAAAGGTCATGATTTTCGTTACGCTATCGATCCTAGTAAAATAACTAAAGAATTAGGGTGGAATCCACTCATTAACTTTAATGATGGCATTAGAAACACTATAAAATGGTACATTGATAATAGAACTCTTGCATAACTCGTTAAGATATAGATTAAATTTATCCAACTGAATTTTGCCATTTTTTTGTAAAAAATCCAATGTTCATTAAACTAATATAGTATAATTATACCTCGATAAAATATTTTTTATAAAGTTTGCTAAATGACTAGTTTAATTATAATAATATTATCAATTATCTCAGATTTTTCTCATGTTATTGCTTAGCCTAGATGGAGAAAAGTAAAAATTTTAATTATTGGTACTATTATTACTAAAAACAAACGTACAATTACATCTTGATTAAAGGCTATGGATCTCACACAAGAAAAAAGATTTAAAAAAATTCATAGAGTATTAAATCTTGATAAA
>CANGJN010000081.1 GCA_947454215.1 Neisseriaceae bacterium
TAAGCAAAATTATATAATTTCAACAGAATTATTCATCTCTGTTAAGGCGGCGTATATGTTAGATATTATATCAATAAATTTTTAACATTTTAATAAGTTTTAGGATTTTAATCATCTTATTATAAATAAAGAAACAAAAATCGAATTTAATTATAAATTAATTTTACCACATTTTAAAGGTTAATGTATATTATTATTTTGAAACTATTAGTAATTGATGTACAGAAAATCTTGAATTGATAACTATTAATTTAATAATATCTAAAGCTAAAGAATAGATAATATTTAATAAAAGAAATAAATTTTTTTTTGATATTTGTTGTTAGAATGTTATCTTGTTAAGCAGTAAATTGGCAGTTGGATGGTGTGTGGTTATAGAGTGTGTAGGTTTATTATTTTTTTAAACTATTCGATTAAGAATATTTATTAGAGTAACTATTTTTATAATTATTTAGTTATTTAAAAATTAAAGATGTTTATTTTACAATTATCATATACACTTAGTATAAGCATTCATGTGTATTATAATCATCAATATTACTAAACTGGTGGATACTGTATAGGGTTATAAAATTACATTTATTAAATTATTTATTGATGCAATTATACTACAAATTAAAAAAATATTCTATTTAATTAATTTTATATGGTATAATTCATAACTAACTCGGTATATTTAAGAAAAACATATTTAGTGGTATTTTAATGCCAATCAAAATCTAAGTATTATTAAAAATATTTTACATCAATGTGTATATCTTATATTTATTTGAAACACTAATAATATTTCATTTTAAATCAAAGATAAAAAATAGAAAGTATATATCATAAATATTTAGTTAGTATTAACTGAGTCCCATATTTTATTTACTACTTCTTGTGAATTTGAATATACCTTTTTCGCTGTACCTAATACTTGGGTTGAGTTTTCAAGATTTCTATTCGCATCATTAAGAGATTGATTCGCCCTTTTAATAGCATTTTGAGCCTCTATTTTTTTCTTAATTGCTTTATTATAATCGTTTGTTGCGTCATCTAAATTTGTTTTAGCTTGCTGAAAATTTAATTGAGCCTCTAGTAGATCGTTTTGGGTATATGAATAAGATGTTAAAATCATGAAGGATATGTAAGAGATATAAAATATTTTAAATTTATTTAAATATTTTTTAATTTTTGTTTTCATTAATTTCAATCATTTTAAATATGGTGGAGCGGACGGGATTCGAACCCATGACCAACTGATTAAAAGTCAGCTGCTCTACCGGCTGAGCTACCGCTCCATATTGGATAAGATAAGTGTGTGGCGTCCCTAAGGGGATTCGAACCCCTGTTACCGCCGTGAAAGGGCGATGTCCTAGGCCTCTAGACGATAGGGACAGATGAATTAGTTAAATATTTCAAAATCACTTCTTTGGTGCACCCGAAGAGATTCGAACTCCTGACCCTCTGGTTCGTAGCCAGATACTCTATCCAGCTGAGCTACGGGTGCATGGCGGAGAAAGAGAGATTCGAACTCTCGATACGAGTTTTAGCTCATATGCTCCCTTAGCAGGGGAGTGCCTTCGACCACTCGGCCATTTCTCCATTCAACAAAATTTTTTTTTACTAACTAGAGCGATATTATATCAATAATTTTTTAAAAAGTCAAAAATATTTTACAAATATTATCAAATTTTTGGTAAAATCTACCTTTGGTCGTGAAAATATTATTTGATTTTTTTTTAATATTTTATAAATTTATAAATTTTTTAGGAGTACTACATGTCTAAGACTAAAGTTATTGATATTGACTTGATAAGCGATGAAGATATTTTGAAAATGCCAGAAAAGGATTATATGAATGAAATCCAATTAGAGTTTTTTAAAAGAAAATTAATGCAACATGAAAAAGAAATTTTAGATAATGCAAAAAAAACAACGCAAACATTTATAGAGCAAGAAACCAATTATATTGCAGATCCTTCGGATAGGGCAACTATAGAGGAAGAACATACTTTAGAATTAAGAACTAGGGATAGGGAAAGAAAATTGCTACAAAAAATTCGCAAAGCAATTAATTCGATAGAGAATCATGAATATGGCTTTTGTGAAGATACAGGGGAGCCAATTGGTATTAAAAGACTTATTGCTAGGCCAACAGCTTCGTTAACTGTTGAATCTCAAGAAAGAAGAGAAAAAATTCAAAAGCATTTTGCTGAAGAGTAGTTTGATTATGAAACGAGAAGTGTTAAACTTTGATATTATTGTTATAGGTGGAGGTCCATCAGGATTATCTGCTGCGATCCAATTAAAAAAATTATCTGCTAAGAGTGATATATCTATCGCTGTAATCGAAAAAGGTAGTAGTATTGGTTCGCACATATTATCAGGATGTGTATTGGATACAAAAGGGATAGATGAACTTATACCAGAATGGAAGGATTTAAATTTTCCTATACAAAATAGAGTTGACTCAGAAAAATTATTATTTTTAACAAAAAATTGTAATTATAGCATTCCTATACCTACAGAGTGGAAAAATAACAATAATTATGTTATAAGTTTAGGTGAACTTTGTATTTCGTTGGCAAACTATGCAACCAATTTGGGTATTGATATTTTTGCTGGTTTTTCTGCTAAATCAGTAATAATTGAAAATAGTCAGGTATGTGGAGTTGTTATTGGCGGTGATGGATCTAAAGACACTACAACAGTTGAAATATTAGCCAAGCAAACTATAGTCGCAGAAGGTTGCCGAGGATCAATCGCTAAACAAATAAATGAATATTTTGAGTTGAGTAAAAATTGTACACCACAAACTTACGGTTTAGGAATTAAAGAGTTATGGTTTATTGATTCTGATTTACAAGATATTCCAGATGTTACTCATACTATTGGTTATCCATTGTATAATAAATCATATGGAGGGGGGTTTCTCTATAAGTATAATAAAAAATATGTTGCCTTAGGTCTAGTCTCTGCTTTGGATTATAAGAATCCATATTTTAACCCTTATGAAGAGTTTCAACTATTGAAACAACACAATTATTTTAAAAAAATATTATTAAAGGGTAAAAGGATATCTTATGGAGCAAGAACAGTAGTAGAGGGTGGGATACAATCTCTACCAAAATTATCTTTTCCAGGCGGTGTTTTAGTTGGCGATAGTGCAGGATTTTTAAACGTTCCAAAAGTTAAAGGTGTTCACAATGCAATTAAATCTGGTATGTTAGCCGCAGAAGCGATACATTTTAGTTTATTAAATCAACAATTAGAGGCAAAAAAATATAGTTCTTTATTTAAATCTAGCTGGATTTACAAAGAGTTATACAAAGTAAGAAATATTAGACCTTCATTTAAGTTGGGGTTATATGGTGGTCTATTCTATTCTTTAGTGGATTATTATATTTTTAAAGGATTGGCTCCTTGGACATTTAAAATTAAGAAAGGTGATAACAAATCTTTAAATCCCGCCATAAAGTATAAAAAAATAATATATCCTAAGCATGATAATAAAATAAGTTTTGATATCACAGATTCATTAGAGTTTTCAAATATTATTTCAGAAGAAAATCAATATAATCATATATCAATAAAGAATAGTGCCGAAATTATATCTGTAAATTTTAAGTATTACGCTAATCCAGAAACAAGATATTGTCCTGCAGATGTATATAAAATAATTAATGAAAATACTAGTAATCCTGTGTTAAATATTAGTTATAAAAATTGTATTCATTGTAAGGCTTGTGATATCAAGGATCCGAACTCTAATATAGTTTGGAATGCACCAGAAAATGGAAATGGTCCACAATTTAGTGAGATGTAGAATAAATATTCATCGAATAAATGTTTTTCTTTTGATAAATATTTTTTAAGTATAAGTAATTGTATTTATTTGATTATTTTAAATTAGAAGATGTTTTTTCTAGGAAAATTCAAAAAATAACTGATAAATAAATTAAATATATTTGACATAATAAAAAAAATTTATGTTATAATTATATTTTAATAAGATAATTTTTTTTTAAGGAGTTCTTATGAATAAATCTGAATTGTTATCACACTTAGCAAAAGACTCAGGATTAACGGTTAAAGAAACCAATGTATTCTTAAATAGTTTTGTAAAAGTGGTAACTAAAGTTTTATCAAAAAAAGATAAAGTTTCTTTAGTTGGATTTGGTACCTTTGTTACTGTGGATAGAGCTGAGCGTAATGGTGTTAATCCACTTACTGGAAAAGCATTGAAAATTCCTGCTAAAACTGCTCCTAAGTTTAGAGCTGGGAAATCTCTAAGAGATGCTGTTGCCGGTGTAACAAAAGTAAAATCTGCGAAAAAAGAAACTGTAAAAAAAGTAGTTAAAAAAAAATAAATATAAGTTTTTTTATAAACTTAATTTTTTGATAATTTAACTATGATTTTTTACTTAGTAACTTATAAATTATGCTTACTTGACTTTTACTCTGGGTAAGCATAACTTATCTTATATTTATAAATTTAAATTCAACTAATACCTCTGGAAAATAAAAAATAATCTAAAATTTAATTCAATTCTATCTAGTTAAAACAAATCATCTAAAAATGAATGTTAAAATCAAAGAAAAAAGTAAAATCCCATCCATCTATTTAAAAATCAAAATATAATAATCTCAAAGATAAATAAGATAATTCTACTATAAAATAGTTTTTATTTATAGTGTTTATATTTGAAATTGTACAGTTAAGTTAATAATATAAGTACTTAATATTAACTTTTCTTGCTATAATTTTTGCTATAAAACGTATCCTCTCCAAAGTAGTAGGTAAATTGCAAAAAATAGACACCCTTGTATAATAAATTTTTCAAAAAAATTATGTATTTTTGAAA
>CANGJN010000082.1 GCA_947454215.1 Neisseriaceae bacterium
AAATAAATAACCTGCTCTGAAATAAATTATTTATAATAACATTAAAAAATTTGTATAAAAAAATAATCTAATAATACTTTACCATGTCATTTAAAGAGATAGGTTTTATTTTACTTGCCATTCCCTGACAACCAAAGCTTATAAATCTTTCTTTACATAAACTAGTGGCGGCATCTTTAGCAGCAGACAAATACTGTCTTGGATCAAAATGTGATCTATTATTATTTAAATACAATCTCACCGCTGCTGTCATTGCTAACCTGATATCAGTATCAATATTAACCTTCCTTACTCCATATTTAATTACACTTTGTATTTCTTTTACAGGAACCCCGTATGTATCTTTAAAATCGCCCCCCTGTTCTCTTAATATTTTTAAAACATCTTGTGGAACAGAACTTGATCCATGCATTACTAAATGCGTATTTGGAATTTTCTCATGAATTAATTTTACTAAATCAATAGCCAATATATTTTCAGTTGGTTGCCTTGAAAACTTATACGCACCATGAGAAGTGCCTATTGCAATGGCTAAAGCATCAACTTTAGTATTGTTAACAAAATCTACTGCTTGATCAGGATCTGTCAATAAACTTTTTTTATCAAGAGTGCCTTCAAATCCATGTCCATCTTCTTTTTCACCTGAACCAGTTTCCAAAGAACCCAAACAACCTAACTCCCCCTCAACAGAAATTCCTAAATTATGAGCCATATCCACAGCTTTACGTGTAATATCGACATTATAAAAATAGTCACTAGGTGTTTTTCCATCAGACAATAGAGAGCCATCCATCATTATGGAACTAAATCCTAACTGTATAGCTTTAACGCAAACATTTATAGATGGGGAATGATCTTGATGCACAACAACTGGTAAATGGCTATACTCTTGTAAAGCACCAAAAATCATATGTTTTAAAATTTCATCTTTAGCATATTTTCTAGCACCATTAGAGATCTGAAGAATTACAGGAGAATCTGTCTCACTTGCAGCATCAAGTATCGCTAAAATTTGCTCTAGATTATTAACGTTAAAAGCTGGAATAGCATAATCATTTTCAGCAGCATGATCTAAAACTTGTCTAAGTGAAACTAATGCCATATTAACTCCTTAAAATTTTAATTTAATAGATATTTTCTTACTAAAACTTTTAATTTTTTTTATTATATTTAGTTTTATAAATTTATTTTATGAGATTATTTTCTATATTATAGGTGGATTATAATGAAAAAATTAAAAATATCTATTGGATTAAGCTAAATAAAAAAACTCAGATATAAAAAAAATTAATGTTATTTCACTATCAATTTATAAAATAATGATAGAAATTTTACGATTAGATTACGTGTTAAGAAATAAAAATTTAGGGTAATACTTTAAAAAACAATTGAAATATTAGTATTAATCTTTTTAGAGTATACCCTATAATATGAAATATTTAGGTACAATTTATAAATCAAGTAAATAAAAAATTTGTAATATAATCGGTTATTTGCAGTTATTCTAATAAGTTGTAGTTATTTTAATGTTTGATGAAAAAAAGCATTAGAGTCTTTGCCACCATCTTACATATTAGAAGTTGATGCAACTAAATCTATATATTAAAAACCAATATCATAGTAAAAAATATTCAATTTATTATTGATAAAATAATCGGTCAAATGTTATTCGTAATTACTGGTAACCTTCATAATTAGTAAATTATCAAAATCTAAAGCAAAAATAAGAAAGAAACAGTTATGCTAACTGATTACGATTATCAAGATCAAAATTATGAATTTCTTAATGCAAAATTCCAAATAAAAAACTAAAGAATGAACCTTTAATTAAAGAACAGAATGAATATATCACAAAACTTTCATCTCAACACATAAATGAAGAACATATTAGTGAAAGATTAAAAGAATTAAAAACAATATATAATATCCTTTAAATTAAAGTTATGGTGTTCTCAATTAGTTATTCAGCAACTCTACTCAGTAACTATTAGGTTTTGAAAACCTAAAAAGCGAAATAAATAATTTTATACTACATAAGTTGATTATAAATCAGACATTTCTATGAGTAAATTAATAAAATATAGTTTTATTTGAATTAATCATAAAATATATTGAGATTTGTATTGTAAATTTTTACAAAAAATTGCATATACTTGATAAATTATAAATGAAATTAAGTTAGTCATAAACTTGATTCATAAACAATAAACTTAGTGCAAATACAAATAAAGTTAATAAAAATAATAAAAACATACTTAAGTTAGTACTAATAATATTATGTGCTGGTTTACTCTTTCCAAGATAAGAAATTAAATCAATTCCTCCGATTAGTAAAACTAACCATAAACCATTTAAAATAGACTTCAGTATATTTTTATAATTATATTTTTTATTTTCGTAAAATAGATACAAAAAAATTCCAGGAAGTAATAAATATGTCATATTTAAAACATTTGGCCATGCTACAGAAAATAATAGAATAGACAGAACAAATAAAGTCAATAAAGCAAAAAACGATACATATGGAACTTTGAAGAATCCTTGCTTTTTTTGAACTGGCAAAAATCTAAATGCAACAACAACAATTGGCATTGATAAATATGAAAAAACGTGGAGGACTGACAATCCAATTACCAAGGTTGACCAACCTTTTGTAATTAACAAAAAAGGTATCCCAAGTAAAAAATTAAGCCATAAAGCTCTATAAGGTATACCAGTTTTTTGAGAAATAATACTAAAAAATTTTGGTATAAATCTACTATCTGATAATTTATATAATAACCTAGTGCAGGAAGCCAAGAAAACAACTCCAGCAGAAAATGGAGCAATTATAGATGTGGCCATAACCGACCAAGCTATAACTTGAAAATTTAAAGCTATTAAAAGAGTAACATAAGGGGATGAAAAATCAATACCTACCCATCCATGCTTTAAATCATTGGGAGATAGAGAACCTACAAAAACAATTTGTAATAATTCATAAATTAAAAAAGAAATTAAGATGCATCCAATTACTGCAATAGGCAACTGTTTTTTAGGATTCTTAATTTCTTCAGAAAATGTTAACGGCGTTTGGAAACCATTAAAAGACATTACTACACCACAACTTATTATTGAAATGGCAATTGAATTTATTCCATACGGTATAAATTCATGAATATTGGAACCAAAATTACTTACATGAAACCCTTTGTAAAAAAGAGTAATGATTGTAAGTGTGGGAATAACAATTTTAATTATAGTTAATACATTATTAAATTTGATAAAAAATCTATTTCCCCATAAATTTAATATAACAAATATAAAAAGTAATAATATAGCATAAACAATACCTAAAGATGTTAAACAATGAGTTTTAACATCATATAAAGTTCCAAGATAATTATTAATACTACTAATATATTGAATAATTGCTTGTGCTTCAATGGCTGGAACAGCTAAAATACTAAGCCAGTTTATCCATTGAGTTAAAAACCCTGAAAATCTTCCATGGGTTATCGTAGAATAAAAACCTATTCCACCAGAAGATGGATATGCTGTTCCTATTTCAATACAAAAACAGGCAATTAATATGGCTATTAACATTCCAAAAAACCAAGAAAGTACTCCTGCAGGTCCTGCAATAGTACTAATTTTTTGAGTTGCTAATAACCAACCAGATCCCATAATAGAAGTTAGGCCAGTAAGCATTAAAGAAGTGGTAGAAATATTCTTTTTAAAATTAGTATTTTTAGACATAAAATATACCACCTCAGTTTTTACTAATTAATTTAAAAAATTACAGTTTATTAGATAAACCTTGCACTAACCATGATTTAGTTTTTGAAACAGCTTTAGTTTCTACAATAATTACTATATCTCCTGATTTATACGTATTATTTTCATCATGAGCATGATACTTCTTGTATTTTCTAACTATTTTTCCTAGTAATGGGTGTTTAACTTTACGTTCAACCAATACTGCAACAGTTTTATCTCTAGAGTTATTCACAACGGAACCCACAAGAGAGCGTACAACTTTTGTCATTTTATACAACCTTAAAAATAAATTACATCATTCTTTGACGTAAAATTGTTCTAACACGTGCAATATTCTTACGTGCTTTTTTAAACTGACTGTTATCTGCAACACCATTTATTGAATCATCGATTCTAAGTTTTAAATGACTTTGTAGTAAATCTTTTAGATAAGTATTTAAATCATCAACAGATTTATTTTTTAATTCTTTAAATAACATTTTAAACACCTGCCTGTCTAATAATAAAAATAGTTCTTAATGGCAATTTTGCACTAGCAAGTTTAAAAGCCTCTCTAGCTAATTCCTCATTAACTCCATCCATCTCATAAAGAACTTTTCCTGGTTGAATCTCACTTACAAAAAATTCAGGAGAACCTTTTCCTCCACCCATACGAACTTCAGCTGGTTTTTTAGAAATAGGTTTATCAGGGAACACCCTAATCCAAATTCTACCACCTCTTTTAATATGACGAGTCATAGCTCTACGTGCTGCTTCAATTTGTCTAGATGTTAACCTTCCACGGGAAACAGCCTTTAATCCAAACTCACCGAAACTAACCTTATTACCCCTTGTAGCAAAACCTGTATTTCTACCTTTATGAACCTTACGATGTTTTAATCTATTCGGCTGTAACATTATCTTTACCTACCTTTCTTCTCTTAACATTAGGTTTCTTAGCATTTTCAGGTCTATTGCCATATTTCTTAGTCGGTGTTGGCTTATTAAGATCATCAGATGCTAAAGATTTTACAAATTTATTTTTATTTAAATTTGACTCACCTTTATATAT
>CANGJN010000083.1 GCA_947454215.1 Neisseriaceae bacterium
ATCAGTAGTTGATACTTTTAAAAGTCTGTAATATCCATTATTAAACTTAATCATTTGTATAATTTATATATTTAAGTTTATTTTTAAAAATTAAAACAACAGTTGATGGTTTCCAATAAGTATTGTATACATTCATAATCAAATTGGGATACCATGGCAACCCATTGCTACCATTATATTGGGACAATGATCGTTCTATATTCCAATTATTCATCTCTAAATAATATCTAAAAATAACACAACCATATCTAATATTTGTTTGTAAATCAAATAAATCTTGCTTTGGATTTCCTATTAATTTTTTCCAAAAAGGCATTATTTGCATTAATCCAACAGCGCCCTTACTAGATTTTGCATATTTATTAAAATTGCTCTCTATAGTAATAATAGATAGTATTATTTGAGGATCCAATCCAGTTCTTGCTGACTCATATTGAATTATTGTTAAAATATCTGTTCTTTCTTCTTTATCTTTAATCCATCGTTTTAATCTATGTGACATATCGTTTAACCATGCTTCCGCATTTTCTTCATGATTAAAAACTAAATGAGGTTTAATTGAATCAATTATATTAGAAGATAACAATGTTTGAATATCTGGTGATAAAAGAACAGATTCATTAATAGCATAACAAAATCTAATTCCTATTAAAAACAAAATTATTAATTTTATCATAATTGTTAAAATTAATAAGATTTAGCAAATATCATCTTATGTTTAGTATCTTTACCAGTAAATATACATTTACCATTATTAACATTATATTCTGACAAAGGAATACATCTGGCTGTTACTTTCAATGGCTTTATATAAGATTCAATTATTGAATCATCAATCGCATAACATTTAACAAATCCTGAACTGATATTATTTTCTTCACTAAAAAAATTTTTAAATTCATCAAAAGTATGTAACTCAAATATATTGCTATCTAAAAATTTTCTTGCTTTCTCAGTAATAGTTTGTTGAATATTATTCAAATTTTCAATGATTTGATCTACAAAGATATCAACATTTAATGTTAATTTTTCATTTGTATTTAAAGTTCGCTTTCCTATACTAACAGTGCTATTTTTTACATCTCTAGGTCCTACTTCCAATCTAATTGGAACACCTTTCTTAATCCATTGCCATACCTTATCACCACCACGCATGTCTTTTTTATCAAAAAATACTCTTATTGGTTCATTGTTAAACATAATTTTAGATAGTTTAAGTTTAATATTTTCACAGTATATATTAATATTTTCAATTTCTTCTCCATCTCTGTAAATTGGAATTATTACTATTTGATAAGGTGCTATTGTAGGTGGTAAAACTAAACCATCGTTATCTCCGTGAACCATAATAACACCACCTATTAATCTAGTTGTAACTCCCCAAGATGTTGTCCATGCTGTCTCTATATTCCCAGTTCTATTAGTAAAATTTATTCCAGCTGCCTTAGAAAAATTTTGTCCTAAAAAATGAGAAGTACCAGCTTGCAAGGCTTTTTTATCCTGCATCATGGCTTCAATGCAATATGTATTTACAGCTCCTGGAAATCTTTCAAAACAAGGTTTTATACCTTGAATTACTGGAATACCAAGAAAATCTTCTACTAGTTTAGTATAAATTTCTAAAATTTTTAATGTCTCTTCTTGTGCCTCTATCTCTGTTTCATGTACAGTGTGACCTTCTTGCCATAAAAATTCTGATGTTCTAATAAACATCCTCGTTCTCATTTCCCAGCGCATTATATTTGCCCATTGATTTATTAAAATCGGTAAGTCTCGGTAAGAATTAACCCATTTAGCCATTGTCTCTCCAATTATAGTCTCACTAGTTGGTCTTATAATATAAGGCTCTTCTAATTTACCATCTGGAATTAATTTACCTGATTTATCCTGTATTAATCTATAATGGGTTACAACTGCACATTCTTTAGCAAATCCCTCTACATGAGATGCTTCTTTTTCTAATAAAGATAGAGGTATTAATAACGGGAAATATGCATTTAAATGACCAGTTTCTTTTAATTCATAATCTAATTTTTTTTGAATTAACTCCCAGATTGCATAACCCCATGGTTTTATAACCATACAACCTCTAACTGGGGAGTTATCTGCCATTCCAGCGGCAACAATTACTTGTTGGTACCATTCTGGGTAATTTTGTTCTTTTGTTGGGGTTATTGCTGTTTTAACCATATTTTTAATTCCTTATGAGTTATATTTGTATGGGCAATAATATCATTTTTTTATTTTTTTCATGCAATGTTTTTTGTAAGGCATAAGCTGTATTATTATGTAATAATTTAGACCAAAATCTATCTTCATTAAATAATAAAGTAGTGCCAAAAAATATTGAATTAGGATAAATTTCAATAATTTGATCCGCGAGTATAGTTAAATCATGTATTTTATCAATACCATAATTAAATACACCATCTGATGGTATCTCTTTTATAGTACAAAAAAATCTTAAATAATTAATTATTAATTCTAAATTATTACAATAAATTTTATTATTAAATTTATTGTCATATAAAATCATTGAGTCAACTTCTCCAGTAGTAATAAAAACAAAGTTTTTAAATATATTGGGAAACATTTCTAAAACCTGTGAGATACATTCTATTCCTGTTCCTATATGTGAATTAACAAAAAAAATTGCTGTTTTTGCTTGCATATCGGAAGTTGTAATGAGTTTAGTATCATAAATATTATTTAATTTATAAATCTTTGCAGCTTTGGAATCTAACTTATTTAATTTTCTTTGCACATATGAATAATGTTTATGAATTATTATGCAAATTATCATCAATATGGCTGGTATTAAAATTACTACCCAACCTCCTTCATTAAATTTCTCAAAAATATTAATAATTAAAATAGTAAAACATAATAAAAATCCAATTATTGAAAAAAATAATTTAAATTGATACTGTTTTATTTTTTTTCTAGATTTTACCCAATGAATACATAATCCAAGAAAAGATAAACTAAATGTTATAAATACATTAATACTATACAAAACAATTAATACTGATAATGAACCTTTAGTTACAATCAAACTAATTATGGCAGCAATTCCTGCAAGAATTATACCATTTTGAGTAACAAGGCGATCTGATAATTGACCAAATTTTTTTGGTAACCATTTGTCCATTGCCATATTAGACATTACAGCTGGGCATCCTAAAATTCCAGTATTTGCTCCAACTAAAAGTAAGGCACTTTCAAAAAATAATATAACACTTATCCACCAATGATTTAAACCAAAATGTGAAATTATATTACCATATACAACAGAGTTTAATGTTTTTCCATATACAGGAGTTGCATTCCAAAATAAATATAGTAATATAATTCCACTTGCAGTAAATGACAATGAGATTGCCATATAAAACATCGTGATTTTACCAGTTCTAACTTTAGGTTCTGCTAAAATACTAACATTATTTGAAACTGCTTCTATCCCTGTATATGTACCTCCACCAAGTGAATAAGCTTTTAATAAAATTGCTAATGTAATTAAGATTGGGGTACTAGTGAAGCCTGCATGATGAATTGAATTATGAACTGCCATAATCTCCGAATAGCTTCTTGGATGATAAATTAAACCAAAAACTATTATTAGAACATGTGTAATAATAAAACCTGCAAACAGTGGTAATAAAACTTTTATTGACTCTTTAGCACCTCTAATATTCATTATTATTAGAAAAATAATTAACACAATTTCTATTGAGGTTTTATATTTCATAATAAAAACTAAAATATTTAAGGGTAAGACACTTACCAATGAATCAACACAGCTAGCAACAGATACAGATATTGTAAGGATATAATCAACAATTAGTGCAACTCCTGCTACTAGTCCAAATTTGGGACCTAATAACTTGCTTGCAACCTTATACCCACCACCACCTTCAGGAAATAACTCTATAACTTGACTATATGCTATAGAAATAATAAATACTGTTACAGTAATAGCAATAGATAATATTATTGCAAGATTTATATTTCCATGTAATGCTACATAAGCACTTTCTGGACCATAGGCTGATGATGAAAGACCATCAGCACCCATTCCAACCCATGCTAGTGCAGAAATTAAAGCAATATTATCTTTTTTTGAATGATTAAAAATTTTTAAAGGATTTCCAATTATTAAGTTTTTTATTTTTGTAAAGTGATTTTTCATAAATTTATAATTTTCTGTTTTTAAAAAGATATTATAACAGATATAGATATAAATATCAATATTGAATATTAAGCACTGATTAATATTTTAAATTAATCAATAAATTCAAGGTGTTGAATATTTTAGCCTACAAAATTTAAATAATTTTATTATTTGTTTTAATTTTATAAATAAAGTAATTTATTAATTTATTTTTATTATTATATTTAATAAGCTTGTGGATAAATAAATTTTTTATAATATTATCAATTACTTAATTAATATATTCTTATAAAAATAAGTTATGTATAAAAATTATTACAATGTTGATAAATTAATTCTTTTAAAAAAAAGTGTTAATATCTATTATTTATTAACATTTAATTTTACACTTATTCACAGTTACATGTGGGTAAGTAAAATTATTATAATAAAATCAGTTATTTAAAATAAAATATTAAATAATTTAAGTAGATATTTTATTGTTAAAATTTATAAAATTTTAAATTATAATTAATTAATAAAATATGGTATAATTTCTTATTCTAACCTGTTATGATTTTTTAATTCAGTAGTTTTTTTATTAAGTAGGTTAAATAATAATTCTTTTTATTATAAATTTTAAAATATTTAAAATAAT
>CANGJN010000084.1 GCA_947454215.1 Neisseriaceae bacterium
AAATTATTTCTTAAATTATATTTTTTAAAAATTAAGAATAATTATATTTATTATAAAGAATAATGGTATAATGCTATAATAATTATTCGTTATCTTAAGAGGGTTAAAAATTGATTATCGAACATGATATTGTTGTAGTAGGTGGAGGGCCAATAGGTTTATTATTTTCATTAATGTATTCAAAATCTAATAAATATATTGTAATAATAGATACTTTGTCTATTAATGAAAATGATGGAAGAATTATAGCTTTATCCTATTCTAGTATAAATATATTAAAGAAATTAAATCTATGGGATGAGTCTAAAGCTACATATATAGATAAGATACACATCTCTCACAGTGGACTGGGTGTGTCTAAAATATTAAAAGATGATTTAGATATAGAGCATTTAGGATGTACTATAAAATATTATGACCTATATTTAACTTTATTTAATAGAGTAAAAGGTATCTCTAATATTAAGATTATTAATGCTGAAGTAACAGATGTTAAATCATTTACAGAGCATTCTTTGGTAAAATATTCTTTAAACAATGAAAATTTTAGTATAAAATCTAATTTAACAGTTATTGCTGATGGTGGAAAATTAAGGATTGATAATTTTTTATATAAAGAATATGATTATAAGCATGAAGCAATAATAACTGAAATTTATACTAATAATTATCATGAAAATATTGCCTATGAAAGATTTGATAAAAATGGAACTTTTGTATTATTGCCATATGATAATAAATATACTTTAATTTGGTCAAGAAAAAATCAATTAAATAAAAATTTTGATGTAGAAACATTGCTTGACGATAATTTTTTTAAAAGATTTGGCAATTTTTCATTAAGTAGTAAAGTATATAAATTTCCATTGAAATATCGTATTGCAAAGAATAAGGTATCAAATAAAATTGTCCTTATAGGAAATGCTGCTCAAACTATAAATCCAATTTCAGCACAAGGGATGAATTTAGCTTTTAGAGATGCAAATGATTTAAATAATGTTTTAATTAGTAATAAAGGTTTCGATTTGTATATAAATAAAAGAGCTGTTGATACAAAATTTATAACAAACTTTACCCATTTTCTAGCTAGATTTTTATATAGTGATATATTTTTAAAAAAAAATATTATTACCTTAGGTTTAATTTCTATTAGTAATTTAAAATTTATGCAAAATAAATTATTTAAGTATTTAATTTTTGGAATTATTGAAAACTATCATGATAAAAAAATTTGATATTATTGTTGTAGGTGGTGGAATTATAGGGGCTACATTTGCCCTAAACCTTGCAATTAATAAACCTAACTTTAAGATTGCTATTATTGATAAATTAGATTTCAATAAATTAAAAATAGATAATCGTTTCTATGCAATATCACCAAACAATATTGCTAATTTTATTAATTTAGATGTTCTTCCTTCTAATGTTGGAAGTATGAATAAAATTCAAATATTTACTGACCAAAATGGCTTTATTAATTTAGACTCTAAATTAATAAACAAAACATTTATTGCAAAGATAGTTGATAGTTATTTACTTCATCAAAACTTAATTGATAAATTAAAGATGCAGTATAATGTTGAACTTATAACAGATAATCTTTTACAAATTAATAATAATGATAATTTAGTGCTTATTCATGGTAAAGATACAACTTATTCATGTAATTTGCTTATTGGTTCTGATGGTTCAAATTCATGGATAAAAAAAGAATTAAATATTAAATCTAAAAGTAAAGATTATCAGCAGTATGGAATTGTTGCTAATTTTGAATCTGAATTGGATCATGATAATACTGGATTTCAGTGGTTTGTAGGAGAGGAGTTGTTAGCTTTTCTACCTTTAACAAAAAATAAAATTTCAATTGTGTTATCAACATCTAACTATAAATATCTATTAAATACTTCAGATGATAATTTTATAAATTTAATAAGAGCAAAATCAAATAATAGATTAGGAGATCTTAAATTATTAACTAAACCAATTGGTTTTCCATTAAAATTAGACTATCTGAATATTTTAACTAATGATAAAGTAATTTTGATAGGTGATGCTGCTCATACGGTACATCCATTAGCCGGTCAAGGTATTAACTTAGGTCTCAATGATGCAAGAGTTCTGGTTGAAATTATTTCTAAAAAAAAACATTATCAATTAATTGATCAATCTATATTATTAAGTTATAACAACCTAAGAGTTCCTCAAATTAGAGTAACTCAATTTTGTTGCGATGCCCTTTTTAATATGAATGTTTCAAATCCATTAATAAAGAAGATTTTTTTAAAAACAGGCTTTAATATTTTTAATAAATCAAGCCTATTAAAAAAATTTTTATTAGAATATGTAAAGAATCATTAAATAAATAAATAATTAACTTAGTATGTTACAGAATCGTTAAAAAAAAATTTAAAAAAAGTTTAAAAAAAATCTTGACATAATGTATATATTAGTATTATAATATATACTTAATTGCCTCAATAGCTCAGTCGGTTAGAGCGACGGACTGTTAATCCGCAGGTCGTAGGTTCGAATCCTACTTGAGGCGCCAGTAGATATCTTTATTATAGTACAAGTAAAAAATTAATATTTTTTTAATTTAAAATAAAAACCTAATTTAGAGATTACAGCATATTCTATCCCTTAATATTATTAATAACTCTTATCTTTTAAAACTGCATTTATAGTCAATTTTTAATTTAGATGTGCTTCCTTAAATTCACCATATATAATTGAATACTTTGCATGATTTAGTTTTTGAGTTTTTCTTTTAAACTATTTAGCATAATTATTCTTTTATCATAATCATATAAAACCTATCAGATGCCGTATATAAAATTTTAAATACAATTATTCTTTGCACATGACACTATTTATTTGCTTAAAAAATAATGGATTTTACAAGTAGTTATTGGTAATGAATATTCTTTATGTATTTATAAATTGAATTTTTTATTAAATAATAAAAAACCCAATTTATAAACGTTTTAATTATATCCAATCATTATCTATAATCATATTGTATATTTTATTTGCTAGTATTTGATAAACTATAGCGGTAGGGTGCAATATATCATGCCATAGGAATTTAGATTCATCTGGTTTGCAATTTTGACTAACTGTGTGTGAAATAAGATAAAAAGAAGCCCAAGTTATTTGATTATGAGTTGCTGAAGTATATAAGCAACTATTTATTGTATCAGTTACTCCATAACTAATAGGGTTTTGCGTTGCTTGGATTAATTCATTGTATGAGTCAAAGAGTAATACATGCAAATCAGGGTTTTGATTTTTAATTGAAGTTACATAGTTATTCAGCAGATTATTATATTTTATTGCTAATTGGTTATAAATGTCACTTGAAGGATCTCTGTTTCTTAATGGTGTTAATCCTATAGGTGGTACATTTATAACAATTATATATTTTGCTCCAGAGTTTATTAAATTATTAATTGCATTCGTTTCATCCTGTAAAATACCATCTAATGTTCTACTTCCATTATTAATATCATTACTTCCTATCCAAACTATAAATAAAGATTGTTTTGGATTATAACTAAATGCTTGTTTATATTCATGTTGCCATAAATCAACTTGAGAAGTTATTCCTCCTAAGAAAGCAAATCTAGTATTTCCCTGTGCACCTCCTATAGCCCAACTATAACTATTTAAATTTAATAATTGTGATAAATATTCAGTATAATTTAATCTATTAGAAAAATGACCTAAGAAATAATTACTACTTTTAGGAATCTCGCCAAGTGTTAAATTGTATAAGTTTCCTGTATCACTCAAACTATCTCCAAAAACTACAATATTATCAAATGGTAACTTTCTTGGGTTTTCATCTTGATACCATATAGTATGGTTCATTGATAATTTATCCAATGCTGCATATTGTTGAAATGAAAAAGCATTTGGACCATGTTTCTTTTTGATTGTTTCATCACAAACTTTTTTAACATTACTATATAATTGATTTGTAAAAAATTTTGGAACATATACATAATTTATATCTTGAAATGTAGCAAACCATTTGCCTTGCATAATAAATGAAGAGCCATCAGGATTTTCAGCCCACTCATAAGAATTACTTACATCTGAACCTTTTATATCTAGAATATTATTATCATTATTATAATAACACTTTACATAAGAAAACAAAGGCAAAGAAACTTTAAGAGAAGGGGTCTCTAGATTGGTAACTTTCAAATTATTTAATAGTTGCTCTGAATATACGTTATTAAATAAGAAAAATGTTAAAAAATTGAATAGAACTATAAAATATTTCATATTAAACTCCAAATAAAATTAAAAAAAATAAAAATTTGTGTACTTGTAAAACCTTAAATATAAAATTCTTAAAGCAAATTTATTTATAATATTGTAAAACTTTTATTTATCAAATAAAGTTATCTTTAATTTATTTATTAAAAATAATATTTTTTGTTGCAAATATTTATAATTCAACTCCTAATCCTTTTTTACCTGACATATATTTCAGCGTAACAATAGGAATTAATATATTAAAATTTAGGTGAAAGCCTATTTAAAATGCTTAAAAATGACTAATTTCATATTATACTTAATATATAAGATATATTTAATAAATTATTTGTTGAGTATCAATAAATAATCTTATACTATATATAAAAAAATATTGATTGAAATAACCACTATCTGAATATACTGAACCTTCCCACATGAGTAATTTTAATTTATTATTTTATTAAATATCCTAATAATTAGAGTTTAGTATCAAAATTTATTAAACTATTGTCAAACTCCTG
>CANGJN010000085.1 GCA_947454215.1 Neisseriaceae bacterium
AAAATATGATGCTTAATTAGTATTTAACCATATAGCAGAGACATAAACAACTATTTTCAATGATATTATGATTATTTAAAATAAATTATAATATTCTATTCTTGTATTAGTATTAAATTTTAAATAATTATTTATAATACATGAGATAATCGCATATTAATAATATTTTCCAAGTAACTATATCAATAATAAATTGTATTAGTAAGTGTTTCTTTTTATGATAATATTTTTTTATTTTTTAGGTTTCTCACAATCATATTAAGTAGAATCTATTATTAATGTGGCAGATTATGGTAGGTTTTCTGATGTTTATTTACCAGAAACAGTAAAATACCTAGATATATTAATGAGGATTTGCATATACAAATTATATAGCCTATTTGAGATTTACTATGACCTTATAATTCACTTAAATAATCGATATTATATCATTCCTATTTATAAATTAAACATTAAAATAAAATTTGAAATCACATTATAAAAGTTTTGATTTAATACTATGTTTTAAGTTTATTTTACCAATATATTTTATAGCATTTTTTTTAAATAAAGAGAAAAACTTATTAATTATTGACATATTTATAACGTGGAAATGGTAGAATAATAAATTAGCAATATATTAAAAATTTAAAGTTTTTCTCTATATATTAATCTTGAATAGGAGTTACTATTTAATTAATTATTCATCTGCTTTTAAATTAGTATTATAGAATTTTTTATTAATTTCATATTATTTTTAAGAAATTATCCAAAGACTTCTTGATAAATTAGTCGAATGACTTGAATTATAAAAAAATTGAACTTTTACAAAAAAAGTGGTTGATAAATAGTAACAAAAAAATGGCCAAATTATAGTATAAGAATTTTTTTAAATAATTCTTCTTTTTTCTCATTTAGGAATAAAAAATGAAAATATATTTTATTGTATATCTTATATTCTTTAAAACAGTTTTAGCAATAAACTACCCTAATATTGACTTCATAAAAGAACATTATCAAACTGAATTAAAAAGTATAGTCGATTGTGAATCATTCGATGAGTTTATACATAATGATTCTTATTATATTCCTTGGGAAAATAATTTCATTTTTATCCATCAACTAATCAAAGAACTATATTATATTATCATAAAAGAACCTCATCAATTTAAAATTTTGAAATATACTCCATTGATTTCTGAATGGGAAGATAAAGACAGAATATATGAAAAATGTGACGATAGTACATTATATTTAAGTGATTCAACTAAGTTAAAATTACACACACTTGTATTTAATCAGTTTGTTAGACCATTAAAAATTGATGCTAGTGGCAGACAATTAAGTCAACCAGAATTTAAAATTCAACAAGCATCTCAACACACATATCAGGAACCAAAGCCTCAAAGTGATGGAAAATTAAACCAATCTAGTAAAAATAATGAACCTATTTATTTAGATGAAACACTACCTTACGTTTCAACATCAAAAATAATAAATTTTTTACAGAAGACAGTAAAATTAATCTTTTATGATTCACCGCTAAAAATTTTTTATCAAGATAATCTATTAGAACCTTATGTAATAAAGGAAGTTAATGATGATTTTATAAATAAAAATTTAATAGAGGATAAACTTCTTATATTTACAGACCTAAATAACACAGTTTATGCTTTGGTTAGAGATATGCAAATAAACACAAAATTTATTTTATACATATTTGTAGAGAAATTTTGGTTTTTATATCGAAATGAAACATATACTTATAATACAATACAAGAAGAAAAACAAATATTAGGAAAAGAAAAATCCATTATTTTCAAGAGTAAAGTAAAAACTGTCAAATTTAATATAAATAGTTTACAATTTTATAGACTACCTATTGCTCCTCATTTGCATAAATCTTATGCTCAAAGTCTTCAAGATAAAACTACAATAATCACACAAACACAAGAACATTTAACAAAAAAAACAAGTTTAGATTTAAAGGCACAAGATGTTGTTAAAAAGAAAGTTATATATCAAGAAGCATCTACTGAAGTTGTAACAGCTAAATCTCCAACTTTAATTCATCAAACTTCACAAACAAAGAGGCTTTTGAATTTATTAGAACAATTCGTTATTGTTTGGGATAATGATAAAGTAATTATTACTAGGCATAATGATTTTTTCTTAGAAAGTGAGTATTTGAGTTTTTCTTCTATAGATTCAGTTATAAATAATATAGATAGATTTATAAAGGGAGAGAATGAGATTATGTTTTTTTCAACTATGTTTATTGCTAATGATAAGACTAGTAAAAAATTATTTGCTATAGTTAAGTATAAAGTAACAGGGTTGAAACCTATTTATAAACTATATTTTTATAATACAGAGGAAAAAAAATGGATTACTTCTTTTAGGCATCAAGAATTTATTTTTAAAGCAGTTATGAAAAAAGAAAAAAATAGTGACAATTATTTATTGTTTATTGAATTAAGTGATAAAAAAAGTCATAGATTGATAATAAAAGTGTACTTTAAAGATACTAAATTCCTAGTTTTATCAAAGCAAACTGAAGTTTGATTAATATAATTATAACAGTCATTATATACTTTTAAAAATTTATATTTAAACTTAAATATTTAATGCGATAACTTGATTATTTTTTAATATAATTAAAAAAATTGTATTACTAAGGAATTATTATGATATAATTTTAATCTAATTTGTAGAGTGGTATATGTCATTAATAAACAAAAGGGTATTGCTAATTTTAAAAATTATTCAAATTATCCATTTCCTAAGTGAAGATGGATATCTAAAAAAATTGTCTAGTGATTATGGTGAGCAATGTTTAGGAAATCTTTTATAAATTTTTTTTATAAAATATGGTTTTTAAATTAAAAATTTAGAAAAAAATTAAATTTTTAAGAAATAAGATTAAACCCATGATTTTATTTAATTTATAAATACTTTGCTTATGGCATCTTAAGTTTTAAAAAATGGTCAAAGTGCACTCTAAGTAAAATAGAATTGTAAAAATAGTTTAACTTTCTTGATCTGGCTATTTAATGACAAATTTGATCCTGTATTAATGGAATTCGTCTTCCCCATGTACGTGGGGGTGTTTCTATTTTATTAATCAGTACTTTACTTTGTATGATTAATTACTAAAAATTTATATATCAAGATATTTAAATTTTATCTTTTTATTTAGAGTTTTTGAAATATTAACCTACAAAAAACTCAAAAAGTACTGTTTATATCCTACTGTACTGTTTTTGTTTTTTTAGTTACCAAATTATTTATAAAAAAAATAACATTTTACTATGTTTTTTATGATATAATTATGGGTAATAGTTTATTTTATTTTTTGTTTATCTTTTATGAAGGGATTTAGATGAAAAAATTATTGGTTTCTTTATTATTTGGCTTTGCAATTGTGGCGTGTTCGCATAATGAAAGTGCTACTGGCGGAACTGCATCAGGTCCAGCATCTGAGGCAACTCCAGCATCAGGTCCAGCATCAGATGTAACTCCAGCGACTCCATCATCAGATGCAGCACCTGCACCTGCACCTGCAGAGGCTGCTCCAGCACCTGCAGAGGCGGCACCTGCACCCGCAGAAGCTGCACCTGCTGCTCCAGCATCTGCTGCAAGCTAATATCTTATGAGTTCTTAATAATAGCTACAATTATGTAGCTATTATTTTTTATAAATGAAAAAGTTTATTTTTATGATTGGTATAACTGGAGTTGGAAAGTCAACTATAGGTAGAATTTTAGCTGAACAACTAAAACTTCAATTTTTTGATTTAGATAAACAAATCGAGGAATCTTGTAACTTAAGTGTTCAATCTATTTTTGAGACAGAGGGTGAAAGTAAATTTAGGGAACGTGAATCAATTGAATTACAAAAAATTTGTTTTAATAATGACAATAATATAGTAGTTTCTGTTGGCGGTGGATGTATACTTGATTCTGAAAATAGAAAATTAATCTCAAATCATATCGCAGTTCAATTAACTGCTAATGTTGAGGTTTTGTGTGTTAGAGTCTCTAATTTACCTAATAAAAGACCTTTGCTAAATAATACCGATGTTAAAACTAAATTAATAGAGTTACAAAGTATTCGAAATCATTTGTATGATGAGATTAGTAACTATAAAGTAGATACTTCTAATCTTACAAAAAAACAGGTTATTAATAGAATAATGAAATTTTTACGAAAAATTAACTATCTTGATAAATAAAATCATCATCAATTAATTTTAACATAGTTAATGCATCAACCCGATCCCCTGCTATTTTATAGTATCCTTTTCTTGTTCCAAGTTCTTGGAAATTAAATTTTTTATACAAAGAAATTGCACCAGTATTATTAATCATTACTTCTAGATAAATATGATTTATAAAATATTTATGTTTAAGTAAATTAATTGTTTGTTGAAGCATTTTTGTTGCTATACCTTGTCTTTGAAAACTATCTCTTACCCATAATTGAATAATTTCTGCATCCGACATAACTATGGAAACCGTTATACATGCAATTATTTGGTTATTATGTTTAATTAAAAAAATCTTATTATTTTTGTTATTATAAGATCCTAAATAATCATTTGTAGACCAAGGAGTAGGATTAACTTTTTTATCTATTTCAGATAATTTATGTATGTCATCAAAATTAGCTAATACAAGTTTCATTTTTTTTTATTTGTTCTTCTAATGTTAAAGCTACTTTGTTTCTTAAATACATTAATGAAGCATTGTTAGGGTCAACTGGATTAAAATATCCATATTCAATTAATTTTATCATATTATTTGC
>CANGJN010000086.1 GCA_947454215.1 Neisseriaceae bacterium
AATGTTAATAAGTATTACTTATAAACATTAATGAATTGACTTATTAACAGTTAAATGTTAATAAATTATAATTTTATTTTAGTTTGATTTATAGTATAATATAGAAATGAGTAAATTTGTAAATAACTTAAATATTTAATATGAAAAATTATTTAATAATATAAATAAGTTAACTACATTTTAAAGATAGTAATTTATTAAAAAATAAATAATTTTCTTTTAAATATGATAAAATATCACTTTATTTTAAGAGGTAATATTATGGCAAAAATGTTAGCAACTGAAATTAGAGTTGGAAGTCTAATTGAATGGGATAAACGCTTATGGAAAGTTTTAAAATGCTATCATGTTCATGTAGGTGGTAGAGGCGGGGCTTTTATGCAAGTTGAAATGAAGGATATTGAAAGAGGAACTAAAGTTAATCAACGATTTATAACAGATGAAAAAATAGATAAGGCTTTTGTTGAAAGTGTTGAAATGGATTATTTATATCATGATGGGAATAATTATGTTTTTATGGATAATCAAACTTTTGAGCAACACTACCTATCAGAAGAGTTTTTAGAAGGACAAACAGGTTACTTATTAGAAAATATGACAATTTCAGTTATTTTTCATAATGAAAGACCTGTTGGAGTTCAATTACCACAAGCAGTTATTTTAACTGTTGTAGAAACTGATCCTAATATTAAAGGATCAACAATATCTTCTTCCTTTAAACCTGCAGTATTAGAAACTGGTCTACAAATAATGATTCCTCCTTTTGTTGAAAAAGGTGAAAAAGTAAAAGTAAATACTGACAATGGTGAATACATGGAAAGAGCCTAATTAATTTATTCAAAGTTTAGAGTTAAATGACAAAATATATATTTATTACTGGTGGTGTTGTATCATCACTTGGAAAAGGGATAGCGGCAGCATCGATTGCTGCTATTTTAGAATCACGTGGACTAAATATAACTATGTTAAAGTTAGATCCATATATAAATGTTGATCCTGGAACTATGAGTCCGTTTCAACATGGGGAAGTTTTTGTAACTGAAGATGGTGCAGAAACAGATTTAGATTTAGGTCATTATGAGAGATTCATAAGTTCTAAAATGTTAAAAAAAAATAATTTTACTACTGGTCAAATCTATGAAACTGTAATAAAAAAAGAACGAAGAGGTGATTATTTAGGTAATACAGTACAAGTTATTCCTCATATTACAGATGAAATAAAACATAAGATTAAGTTAGCATCTGATTCATATGATATAGCTGTAATAGAAATAGGTGGTACAGTTGGCGATATTGAATCGTTGCCATTTCTAGAAGCTATAAGACAATTAAGGCTTGAATTAGGTAGAGAAAATACTTTATATATTCATTTGACATTAGTTCCGTATTTAACTGGTAGTGGGGAAATAAAAACCAAACCTACTCAACATTCTGTTAAAGAGTTACGTGAAATAGGTATTCAACCTGATATTATTTTATGTAGATTAGATAGGAAACTTCCCTTTTCAGAACAACAGAAAATAGCTTCTTTTTGTAATGTAAGACAAAAGGATGTTATTGCATGTTATGATATGGATAGTATTTTTGAGGTTCCACGATTACTTCATGAACAAGAAATTGATAATATTATTTGTGAACATTTTTTAATCAATTCAAAAAAGGCTGATTTAACTGTATGGGATAATATTGTGTTTAATTTAAAAAACACTATTAATCAAATTGATATAGCTTTTGTTGGCAAATATGTCGATTTAATGGAGTCTTATAAATCATTAAATGAGGCTATTGTTCATGCTGGAATACACACAAGAACTAAAATTAATATTCATTACATTGATGCTGAAGAAATTGAAAATAATAATATTGAAGAAATATATAAAGTAGATGCTATCTTAGTTCCAGGTGGATTTGGTAAAAGAGGAGTTGAAGGTAAAATTAAAGCAGTAACAATCGCTAGAGAAAATAATATACCATATTTAGGTATTTGTTTAGGAATGCAGATAGCAATTATTGAGTTTGCTAGAAATGTTTTAAAACTTGAAAATGCAAATTCTACAGAATTTAATCCTAATACACCATACCCAGTAGTTGCTATGATTAATGAATGGCAAGACAAATCAGGAACTATTCAAAAAATAAATGAAGATACTAATTTAGGTGGTTCAATGAGATTGGGAGCACAGAAATGTAAACTATCAACCTCGTCTTTAGCATATAAAATCTATAATAGCGAAATAATAAGTGAAAGACATCGACATAGATATGAAATAAACACTAAATACCTTGATATATATGTCAATAGTAATTTAGTTATAAGCGGAAGATCACTTGGTAGTGAAAATTTAATTGAGATGATTGAATTGAATGGTCATCCATGGTTTATTGGTTGTCAATTTCATCCAGAATTTAACTCCAATCCTAAAAAGTCTCACCCTTTATTTATCTCATTTATAAATGCAGCTATTACTAGAAAGAATAGAGGTTAAAAGTATGTTAAATGCTATAAAATCTTGGAAATTATTTGATTTTGAAATTGGTTTAGATAAACCATTATTTTTAATTGCAGGGCCATGTGTAGTAGAATCACAACAATTAGCTATTGATACTGCTGGTTATCTTAAGGAAATAACTAATAAATTAGGGGTTAATTTCATTTATAAATCTAGTTATGATAAAGCAAATAGAAGTTCAGAACAAAGTTTCAGAGGACTTGGTATTGATACTGGACTAAAAATATTATCAGAAGTAAAAAAACAATTGAATTTAAGAGTTTTATCCGATGTTCATGAAATGGAAGAGATAGATCAAATATTAGATGTTATAGATATTATACAAATACCAGCATTTTTATGTAGACAAACCAGTTTCATAAAACAGGTGGCTAAAACAGGCAAAGTAATGAATATAAAAAAAGGCCAGTTTTTATCACCTTATGACATGAAAAATGTTGCCAATAAAGCCCTGAGTGTTGTTAACCATAATTTAGTTATGGTTTGTGAACGTGGGGTCAGTTTTGGTTATAATAATTTAGTTTCTGACATGAGAAGTTTAGTTATAATGAGGGATACTAATTGTCCAGTTATTTTTGATGCGAGTCATTCAGTACAACTACCTGGAGGTTTAGGTAGTTCATCAGGAGGGCAAAGCGAATTTATTTCCGTATTAGCTAAAGCAGCATCTGCAGTAGGTATATCTGGACTTTTTATAGAAACACATCCATCTCCAAAAGATGCAAAATCAGATTCACATAATTCATTCCCTATGTATGAAATGGAGGATTTGTTGACTAAAGTTATGAGATTAGACCAAATTACTAAAAATATTTAAAAGGTTGTATAAATGTCAAATATTAAATATATTCATGCACGTGAGATTTTGGATTCTCGTGGTATGCCAACAGTTGAGGCGGAGGTGCTTTTAGAATCAGGATATATTGGCAGGGCAAGTGTTCCATCAGGAATGTCAACAGCCACTAGAGAGGCAGTAGAGTTAAGAGATAATGATAAAAATAGATATAATGGCAAAGGAGTTCTAAAGGCTGTAAATAATGTTATTACAAGAATTAATAATCATTTGATTGGAATGGATGCATTTCAACAAGTAGAAATTGATCAAAAATTAATATCTTTGGATGGTACTCCTAATAAATCTAATTTAGGTGCTAATGCAATATTAGCAGTTTCTTTAGCTTGTTCTGATGCTGTTAGTAAATTTTTAAATATGCCTTTATATCGTTACATAGGAGGTGTTGGGAAAAAAACAATGCCAGTACCAATGATGAATGTAATGAATGGTGGGGCTCATGCCAATAATAATTTGGATATTCAAGAATTTATGATTATACCAGTTGGTGCTAAATCCTTTAAAGAGTCTGTTAGATATGGTTCTGAAGTTTTTTATTCATTAAAATCAATTCTAAATAAAAAGGGTTTTCTTACAACAGTAGGAGATGAGGGAGGTTTTGCTCCTAACTTGAAATCTAATGAGGAAGCAATTAACATTATATTAGAAGCAATAGAAAACTCAGGATTTATTGTAGGAAAAGATTTTATGTTGGCACTAGATTGTGCCTCTTCTGAATTTTATGATGGAAAACATTATAAATTAAAAGGGGAAAACCTAACATTAACTTCGGACCAATTTATAAATTATTTATCAAATTTAGTAAATAATTATCCTATAATATCAATTGAAGATGGTATGGCAGAGCAAGATACCTTAGGGTGGAAAAATTTAACAAAAGAGTTAGGGAATAAAATTCAATTAGTGGGCGATGATAATTTTGTTACCAATCCTAAATTATTAAAAGAAGGCATTGAAAATAAAATAGCCAACTCTATTCTTATAAAAGTTAATCAAATTGGTACTTTAACTGAAACAATTGAAACGGTAGAACTAGCTAAAACTGCAGGTTATACCACTATTATATCGCATCGCTCTGGTGAAACTGAATCATCATTTATAGCTGATTTGGCTGTGGCATTAAATTGTGGACAAATAAAAACAGGTTCATTATCTAGAACTGATAGAATATGCAAATATAACCAACTACTCAGGATTGAAGAAGGTTTATCAAATACTAACCCATTTTATCCTGGTTTAGCAACTTTCTATAATTTAAAATTATAAAATATAAGTTTATGTTAAATATTGTACATAAAAATCTTAAATTAAATGGCAATGACTTACTGATACTCGAATTTTTATCAAAATTTGGTTATTGTCAGCAATCACATCTTTTAAAA
>CANGJN010000087.1 GCA_947454215.1 Neisseriaceae bacterium
ACTATATCCATGAGGTTTATTATCTGTAACTGCTTTTGGTAAAGTAAAGTTTCCTTTAGAGGATACCACAACTGATCCAAAGGTATTACTTGCATCAGTTATAGTTATTGATTGAGCAGTAAAGTTGAAATTAGGATCTCTTGGATCAAGTATAACCCTAGCACCGAGTGATGCTGCAAATACACTATTTATTAGTAATAATAAACATATTGATTTTTATATAATTTGATATTTTCATTAATTATACCCCTTGTTATTAATTTGACATTTGATTTAATAAAGTTAAAGCATTTGTATCTAGTATCGGTGCATAGGTGAGGATATATAATTTTAGGATATTTAAAGGATGCGAGATTGTATGATACGATATTAATAATGTTGTTATAAAATTTAATTAAATATAATAAACTATATTAGTACTTTACCAAGAAACACCCCCCACAGGTGTGGGTAAAACCCAATTATCACGAAATACTATATAAAAATAATTTAGCATTTGTTAAACAATAATTAATATGCACTTTGGGGTTAAATATTAAACGATATAATCAAGGAAGATACAAAATAATATTTAATAGAGAGTTGATTTCATTATCCAATGTTATATTATGAAAGAAATTTAAATTAAATATTCGACATCATGTTATAATTCATACTCCACATAATCCATAATGTACCTGAAACTAAAATGGATAAAACAACAGTAGTAAAAACAAATGTAAATAAATTCCATCTTTGTTCTGGTTTAGCGCTTAAGTGCAAAAAAAATGTTAATTGCACTATAAGTTGTAAAATAGCAAATAAAACTACTATAAACACATTTGCTTGATATTCTAAAAGATAATGTTGAGATATCATTAAATAGGGAATTATTGTTAAAATTATTGATAAAATAAAACCTGTTAAATAAGAAAAAAAGGCTTTATTATTATTTTTTTTTGAATTTTTAATCTGCATTTATAAGGTTCCTATTAAATAAACGAAAGTAAATACAAAAATCCATACTATATCTAAAAAATGCCAAAAAAGAGATAAGCAATAAACTTTTCTTGATGTTATGGATGTAATTCCATGCTTTTTTAATTGAAACATTAACAGCAACATCCAAATTAAACCACAAGATACATGTAGTCCATGAGTGCCTACTAATGCAAAGAAAGCTGATAAAAAAGCGCTTTTATTAGGACCATAACCATCAATCACAAGTTCGTGAAACTCTCTTAATTCCATACAAACGAATGACAGTCCTAATAAAAATGTTATAAACAACCAAAAAATAACTTTATTATTTTTATTACTAAGTAACATAAATTTAGAAATACCATATGTAAAACTGCTTATGAGTAATAAAAAAGTTTCGATTAAAACATATGGTAATTTATTTGAAAATAATGTATTTGAAGTAACTAAACCAAAAGTAGCATGATGAAGGACTGCATAAGTTGCAAATAAGCATGAAAATAATATACAATCACTTAATATATATATCCAAAACCCAAATAAGACCTTTTCGGATGTTTCAGTGTCATGATGAGAATGGTCATGGACATTATTTAAAGAATTAGAACTCATTATATTAACTTCCTTTTAGAGTGTAAATTTTCAATTTTTTCTACTTCAGATGCTGAAACGTAATAATCAATATTATAATCAAAAGACCTATAGAATACGGAACACAAAATCGCAATACCAGATAAAAGAACAAGCCACCATATATACCAAATTAGAGCAAAACCAAATAATGTAACAAAAAAAGCGATAATTAAACCAACGCCAGTATTTTTTGGCATATGTATATCTTCATATACTATTGGTAAGTCAATTTCTTTTTGAGTACCCTGCTTTTGATCCCAAAAAGGCTCCAAAGATTTAACTGTAGGAATAAAAGCAAAGTTATAAAATGGAGGTGGTGAAGTTGTTGACCACTCTAAAGTACGCCCATTCCATGGATCACCTGTAGAATCAAGTAATTTATTTTTTATAACAACACTCCAAGCTATTTGCAATACTTGACATAAAATACCAAAAGCTATAATTAATGCTCCAACTAAAGCTGCTATAAAATATGGATGCCAACCAGTTGAATAATCATAATGACTCAATCTTCGCGTTGCTCCCATGAAACCAAGAATATATAATGGAATAAATGCAACATAAAAACCAATACTCCAAGCCCAAAATGCACATTTACCTAAATAATCTGAAAGTTTGAAACCAGTTGCTTTTGGAAACCAATAGATAAAACCTGCTGTATAACCAAAAAAAACTCCACCAATAATAGTATTATGAAAATGAGCAATTAAAAATAAACTATTGTGTAATAAAAAATCTACTCCAGGCACAGACAAAAGAACACCTGTCATTCCACCAATAGTAAAAGTTATTAAAAATGAAAGTGTCCACTTCATTGGTGTTTCAAATATTATCTTACCTTTATACATAGTAAATAACCAATTAAATATTTTAACACCAGTAGGAACAGATATAATCATAGTTGCTATACCAAAGAAAGAGTTTACATCGGCTCCAGAACCCATTGTAAAAAAGTGATGCAACCAAACGAGAAAAGACAAAATTGTAATAGAGAATGTAGCCCAAACCATGGTAGTGTAACCAAATAATCTTTTATGAGAAAATGTAGAAACAACTTCAGAAAAAATACCAAAAGCAGGTAAAACCAGAATATATACCTCAGGATGTCCCCAAATCCATATTAAGTTTACATATAACATGGGGTTTCCTCCAAGGTTATTTGTAAAAAAATGAAAGTCTAAATATCTATCTAATGATAAAAGACCTAAAGTAACTGTTAAAACTGGGAAAACAATTATTATTAAAATATTAGAGCAAAGCGCAGTCCATACAAAGACAGGCATTTTAAATAAAGTCATACCAGTGCAACGCATTTTTAATATAGTAACTAAAAAATTTATACCTGTCATTAAAGTCCCTATACCTGAAATTTGCAATGCCCAGATATAATAATCAACACCAACTCCTGGACTATATTGTTTTTCTGATAAAGGAGGATATGCTAACCATCCTGTTTGGCCAAACTCACCTACTATTAAACTTATCATCACCAGTATAACACCAGAAACAAAAAGCCAAAAACTTAAGGAATTTAAAAATGGGAAAGCCACATCTCGTGCTCCAATTTGTAAGGGAATAACAATATTAAACAAGCCAACCATAAATGGCATAGCCATAAAAAATATCATTATTACACCATGAGCTGTAAAGATTTGGTCATAATGATGAGGTGGCAAAAATCCATGGTTAACCCCAACAGAAATTGCTTGTTGTGCCCTCATTAATAAAGCATCAGCAAAACCTCTAAGAAGCATGACTAAAGCCACAATTATATACATTATACCAATTTTTTTATGATCTACACTTGTAAACCATTCTTTCCATAAATATTTCCATTTTTTTAAATAAGTAACTAATAAAATTAAAGCAATAAGTCCTAAAATCATCCCTACACCAGCTAACATTGCTGGTAACTCATTAAAAGGGATGTCATTTATCGATAATTTTCCTAATATTTGCATATAATTTAATTCCTATTAATTAATATATTGATTACATTGTATTCATATTACTATGATCTACATCCAGGTCTTCCATATTAGGCATCATAAATTTCATAATAATATTTTTAAATAAATATGGTTTTACATCCCCATATGTTGTAACTGGATAATTTTCACTAGGTTTTGCTAAAAGATTATACTCATCTTTAAATAATCTATTATTTTTTTGCTTAACTTTTAAAACCCATTTTTTAAAATTATCCAAAGAAGAAACTACTGCTGCAAATTGCATTCCAGAATATCCTGCTCCGCTGTAATTCATAGATCGTCCAAAGTATTCACCAACTTCATTAGCAACTAAATTTAATTTTGTTTGCATACCAGCCATTGCATATATTTGTGTACCTAGTTGTGGTATTTGGAATGCATTCATTGGTGCATCAGCAGTAATTTTAAATTTAATTTCAGTATTTACTGGAAACTGTACATAGTTTACCGTTGCAATGCGTTCTTTAGGATAAATAAAGAGCCACTTCCAATCCAATGCGACAACTTGAATCTCTTCTGATACAGAATCAGGAACATCAATATTTTTATATGGATCTAACTCATGAGTAGTTGTCCAAGTTATAAAACCTAAAATAATAATAATAATAATAGGCACTGACCAAACAAAAAGTTCAATAATATTATTATGATAAAATTTAGGATTATATTTAAGTTTTTTATTAGTTGCTCTATATTTGTATGAAAATAGTATGATCATTATAAAAACAGGAATGACAACTATTAACATTAATTCTAAAGTATAAAAGAAAAGATTAAGTTCTTTTTGACCTAGAAGACCTTTTGAGTTTAACAACATGGGTGTATTACAACTTGTTAAAAACATGCTCAAAAAATATAGAATAAAATATTTGACTTTATTATTCATTATATTACTAATGTCCTTAAAATAAATTAATAAATTTATATAATTAACTTGTATTTTTTATATTATAATATGTAAAAGTAGAAATATACCATAATGATTATTTGAATTATAGAATAAAAAAATCAATTTCTTCTTATTAGTATTAAATACTATCAAACATCTGTCGCAGATTGCTTTATTAAAGTAATCT
>CANGJN010000088.1 GCA_947454215.1 Neisseriaceae bacterium
ATCTCCTCCTAAAAAGATATATTATACCATTTTTTTATAATAAATGAGTAAAAACAGTAAGTTTATTTTGGAACAATTAAAATTGGGAAATGGTATAACTCCACTACAACTTTTAAAGAATTTAAAATGCATCTATGATGGAATGTTAAATAATGCAGGAACCTTATTTTTTACCAAATCAATAGAATTTTCAGTTAGACAAGCATTCTGTACTTGCATTTTATTTAAAGGCACAGATCGGGTTCATATTATTGATCGTAAAGACTACAGCTCAAACATGCTAGATAACATTGAAAATGCTATTAGTTTTGTTAAGCGACATACAAATTTAGAATATAAAATCGAAACCCTTCAGCGTGAAGATATTCCAGAAATACCAGAAATCTCCCTACGTGAGGTAATTGTAATGCATTTTGTCATAAATTATACTTTGAGCGAGGTTCAAATATTATGGTTGAAGTATATGATGATAGATTCTTAATTACTAGTTTTGGTGGACTACCACCTGGGTTAAGCAATAATGAATTTGGGATACGTAGTGTTCTTAGAAATCCACTAATTGCGGACTTATTACAAAGAGCAAACTATATTGAAAAAACTGGTACTGGCATACAACGAATTAAAGATGCAGTAACTGCACTAGGTAAAGGTACGGTTGAGTTTAAATATAATGAGAATTGGTTTGATGTGATTTTTTCTCGTATCTGTGAAGAAAGTTCGGTGAAAAGTTCGGTGAAAATTCTTGAATTAATCAAATTGAATCCACATATAACCGTTTCAGAATTAGCTCAGCAATTAGATATATCTACTAGGGCAATTGCAAACCATATTAAAACATTAAAAAATGAAAATCTACTAGAACGAGTTGGAGCTGATAATGGTGGTTATTGGAAAATAAAATCATAAAGTTTTGGGTTATGGTATATACCGATTGAATGTGTTAATTAATGTAGGAGCAAAATACCACTTACATAGTATTTTGATAAAAAGAGGATTAAAATGGCAAGTATGAATTTAGGTTTCGAGCAGTCTTTGTGGGATATGGCGGATAAACTCAGAGGTAATATTGAGTCGTCAGAGTATAAGCACGTAGTGCTAGGTTTGATTTTCTTAAAATATATCTCTGATGGCTTTGAAGAAAAATATAACCAACTTGTTGTTGATGGTCATGGATACGAGGAAATAGCAGATGCATATATTGCAGATAATGTATTTTTCGTCCCAACTGATGCTCGATGGGAAGTTATCAAAAATCACGCCAAGCAACCAAATATTGGACAGGTTATTGATAATGCAATGATTGTGCTAGAAAAAAATAACCCTAGTTTGAAGGGGGTATTGCCTAAAAACTATGCTCGTCCTGAGATAGATAAGACCAAATTAGGAGAATTAGTTGATTTGTTTTCTTTCAAACTTGGTGATAAAGAATCACGAGCAAAAGATGTGCTGGGGCGTGTATACGAGTACTTTCTTAGCAATTTTGGTTCATCAGAGGGGGAGTTCTATACCCCTCCATCAATAGTTAAATTATTGGTACAGATGATTGAGCCGTACGAAGGTCGGGTATACGATCCATGCTGCGGTAGCGGTGGTATGTTTGTACAAAGTCAAAAATTTGTGGAAGAACATCAAGGTAGAAAAGATGCTATTCATATTTATGGGCAAGAATATACAGCAACTACTTGGCGTTTGTGCAAGATGAATTTAGCTATTCGTGGAATTGATGGTAATTTAGGTGAACGGGATGCTGATACTTTTAGTAGTGATTTACATAAGAATTTAAGAGCTGATTATATCTTAGCCAACCCGCCATTTAACATCAAAGACTGGGGCGGTGAGCGATTAAAAGATGATGCCCGTTGGAAATATGGTATTCCGCCTAGTAGCAACGCAAACTTTGCATGGATATCACATATGGTTTCTAAATTATCCCCTCGAGGAATAGCGGGATTTGTTTTGTCTAATGGTTCAATGTCAACTAATACTAAGGAAGAATTTGAGATTAGAAAAAGCATTATCGAAGCTGGACTAGTGGATTGTATTGTAACTATGCCACCAAATTTATTTTATACAGTAACAATTCCTGTTTGTTTATGGTTTATAACTAAAGAAAAGAAATCAAAAAATGGGCATGATAGAAAAAATGAGATATTGTTCATTGATGCTCGTCGACTCGGAACAATGGTAACACGCAAACATCGTGAATTATCAGAGGATGAGATTAAGTCGGTTGCAGACACTTACCATAAATGGAAATACGATCAGGGTTATGTAGATGTTCAAGGATTTTGTAAAGTAAGTCAATTAGATGAAGTAAGGCAACATGAATATATTTTGACTCCAGGACGTTACGTTGGTTTAGAAGAGGCAATTGTTGACAGCGAACCATTTGATGATAAAATGCAACGATTAACGTCCGAACTTGCAGAAATGTTTGCTACATCTAATCACTTACAAAATGAAGTGAGGCAAAAATTAGGAAGCATTGGTTTTGAGTTTTAGTGTAAAATTTACATTTTTTATGTCATTGTAAAATTAGTTAATAAGGATACCTACCCATGCTAGATTTAACTAGCTTTAGAAAATCGATACATGCATTAGATAAATTAATAATTGAAGTGAATAAAAGTGAAGCATTTGATAAGTTAAACCTTACATTGCAAGAGGGTTTAAAATCAGGAGTAATTCAAAATTTTGAGGTCACTTATGAGCTTTGTTGTAAAATGATTAAAAGGTGGCTAGAGCAAAATTTTAGTTCAGATTATGTTGCTGGAGTAACACGCCATGAGTTATTCAGATTAGCTAGAGAATCATTATTAATTAGTGATGTAGATAAATGGATGATTTATCATAAAGCACGAAATGAAACTTCGCACACCTACGATGATATCACTGCAGATGATGTATTTACAATAGCACAAGATTTTATTCATGATGCTAAAAGGTTGTTGATTATACTTGAGAGTAAAAATGATTGACATCACCCCATATCAATTAGATATTGTAATTAATATTTTAAAAAAGTATGTGCCACATTGTGAAGTGAGGGCATTTGGTTCACGTTATAAATGGACGGCAAAGGACTACTCCGATTTAGACTTGGCAATTGTTGGCAATAAAAAACTTGATAAGAAGGTTATTTATGATATAAAAGAAGCATTTAGCGAGTCAGATTTACCAATCAGGGTGGATGTACTAGATTGGTATGCAATATCAGATGAATTTAAGCAAATAATAAACCAAGGTTATGAAGTGATACAAAAGAAAGAAAAGCAATTACCAGATGGTTGGGAGATTAAAAAACTGGGTGATATGGTACTTATTTCATCTAGTAAAAGAATTTTTGCTCGAGAATATGTTAATTCAGGAATTCCATTTTATAGAAGCAAAGAAATTATTCAAAAACAGTCTGGGCTAAGTATTTCATCAGAACTCTTTATCAGTATAGAACAATTTGAATTAATTAAACTTAAATATGAAGTACCTAAACATGGAGACTTATTACTTACATCTGTTGGCACTATAGGTATACCTTATGTTGTTAAAAATGAAGATTTTTATTTTAAAGATGGTAATTTAACTTGGTTCAAACACTGGAATGGAATTGAGAGCAGTTTTTTATATTATTGGTTTTTATCTGGTTATGGAAAGCAGGCATTATCCAAAATAGTTATTGGGTCTACACAAAAAGCAATAACAATTAATGCGTTAAATAATATGTCAATACTAATTCCACCTTTACAAAAACAAAAGCAAATTGCATCAATCTTATTCAGCCTTGATGAAAAAATAGACATCAATAATCAAATTAACAACAAATTAGAGGAAATAGCCCAAGCATTATTTAAGCAATGGTTTGTTGATTTTAATTTCCCAGATGAAAATTGCTCTCCATACAAAGATTCAGGTGGTGCAATGATTGATAGTGAACTTGGCAAAATCCCTAAAGGTTGGCAAATTATTAACTTAAACGATTACTTAGATTTTATACGTGGAATTGAACCAGGCAGTAAATACTATAGCAACAATAAAATATCAGAACAATATATGCAATTTATTAGGGTGTCCGACTTGAAATCTTTGGGAGACACGTATATTCATAAGAGTTTAGCAAAAGATAAATTGGTTAATGAATATAATGTGCTTATGTCATTTGATGGAACTATTGGTAGAGTTAGAATTGGGTTCTCTGGTGCATATTCAAGTGGAATAAGAAAAGTAGTCAATAAAGTAACAAATAGAAACATACTTAATTTTAGCAACCAATTTGTTTATTTTTTATTGCAAACAGAGAATGTTCAAAATATTATTATTACAAATGCAACAGGCACAACAATTTTACATGCTGGTCATACGATAAAATTACTAAAAATTGCAATTAACAATGAGGTTATGAATAAATTTAATGAAATTATACTACCATTATATCAACAACTAATTATTAATTTAAAAGAAACCAAATTATTACAACAAATCCGTGATACATTATTACCAAAACTCATTTCAGGTGAGATTGACGTGACATACAGAGTTTAAACTTATGATTGAAGTATTCAATAATTTATATGTTGGCAGTCAATATGACTATGAAAGCAGTGTTCGATTTCAAACTGGCTGGGCAATTGTTCATGCATGTAAAGAACCTTATCATAGGG
>CANGJN010000089.1 GCA_947454215.1 Neisseriaceae bacterium
ATGAATAAAACATTTATATTAATTTTATTTTTTAGTAAATTATATGCCTTCCACTTAAGTGGTCAGTTATCAAGAAGTTTAAATGATCCAAATTTCAATTTCAATGGATCAATTGTTAAAATTATTGATAGTAGTGGATTATTTGGATCTATTACCATGACAAATGAAGGAGAATTTACTTTTCCTAATCAAGTGAATGACAATAAACAACACATGTATTCTTTAATAATAGAAGTTTCTGATAAATCAATATATTGTTATATAGCATCAAAAAACCAAGGTTATGTTTATTTAAATGATGTAACTGGTATTAAAGTAATCTGTCAAAATCAGTATAGTGTTACTGTCAATGCTACAGGTTTAAACCAAGGGGATTTTTTAACTGCTACTTTATCTCCAATAAATGATCAAATAACGTTAACTAATTTAATTCCAACGCAATCATTTTCCAAATGGTTATTATTTGATACTCCATATAATGTCTTATTAAATTATAATTATAGTGGAACAAATTATAGAAAATGTCTTGAAAATAGTAGATTTAGCGGAAAAATAAACAATAATATAATATTAACTGTTAATTGTATCAATACATCTTTTAGTAAAATTAACCCATTACAAATAGATACCAGAATTGGTGCAGTTTCATGGACAGATAATGCTGGAAATGCGTATATTTTTGGTGGTTCTAATAGTAATCAAGGATATCCAAATGATTTACGGCGATTTAATACCATTACAGAATCATGGGATTTAGTAAACATAATAGGGATATCTCCACCAGGAAGGTCGGGAAGTATTGTTTGGAAGGATAATAGCGGGAATATATATCTCTTTGGAGGATATATTTCTATTTATCAAGTATTAAATGATTTATGGAAATATACCCCTATATCTCCATCAATAGGTAGATGGACGCAATTATGTGGTTCATGTGGACCTTCAGTTAGGTCTTATAGTGTCGGTTGGTCAGACTCTAATGGCAGTTTTTATATATTTGGTGGGTCAGGTAGTTCTTTTTTTAATGATTTGTGGAAATATACTCCTACATCTTCATCAATAGGGACATGGACACAATTATGTCGATCATGTGGACCATTAGGAAGAGATGCTGCTGTTGCATGGACTGATAAGTATGGCAATGCGTATGTTTTTGCTGGGTTTTCTAATAATGACTATTTGGATGATTTATGGGAATATACTCCTACATCTGCAATAAATGGTAAATGGACGCAACTATGTTCTTCTTGTGCTCCTGGTAATAAAATTGGGAGTATGTCATGGACAGATAGTAATGGGAATGCCTATATATTTGGTGGATTTTCTTTAATTTCACGTTTTACAAATGACATATGGAAATATATCCCTTCTTCTATAGAGGGAACATTGGGAACATGGATTAAATTATGTGTATCTTGTAAAACATTGCCAACAGCAAGAGCTTACGGCAATGTATGGACAGATACTAATGGTAATGCCTATGTTTTTGGCGGATATGATGATATACGTGATTTAAATGATTTATGGAAGTTTACTCCTTCATCCACACCAGAAGTTTCGGAAGATTGGAACTTGGTATGTGACACATGTTCAATCAAACCTTTAACGGTAAGATCAGACAGTACTTCATGGAAAGATAGCAATAATAATTCCTATATCTTCGGTGGATACGACGGAACTAACTATTATAATGATTTATGGGAATATATAAATACAAATAAAAAGTGGGAGCAAGTTACTACAGTAGGATTACAACCATCGCCAAGAAAAGGGAGTGTTTCATGGATAGATAGTAAAGGCAATGTTTATTTATTCGGAGGGTTTGATGGTGTCAATTATTTAAATGATTTGTGGGAATATACTCCAAGTACATTTGTAGGATTGGGTTCATGGGTTAAATTATGTTCCTCATGTTCTCCTTTGGCAAGAAAAGGTAGTGTTTCATGGACAGATAGTGATGGCAATGCCTATATATTCGGAGGGTTTGACGGTATCAATTATTTGAATGATTTGTGGGAATATACTCCATCTGATAGTTTGTCAAAACTAGGAAACTGGAGTCCAATTTGTTCTTCATGTTTACCACCAGTAAGAGAAGGTAGTGTTGCATGGACAGATAGTGATGGGAATGCCTATGTATTTGGTGGGTTTGATGGTGTCAATTATTTAAATGATTTATGGAAATATATTCGCTCTTCAGCAACTGGTTCATGGGTAAGATTATGTATTTCATGCGTCGTAAATCCTTTGGCAAGAAAAGGTAGTGTTTCATGGACAGATGGTTTAGGTAATGCCTATATATTTGGTGGATATAATAATATAGGTTATTTAAATGATTTATGGAAATACAATATAAAAACATCCATGTGGTCACAGGTAGTTATGCAAGATATTCCGTCTGCAAGAAAAGGTAGTGTTGCCTGGACAGATAGTGAGGGGAATGCCTATGTATTTGGTGGTTTTGATGGAGTGACTAGTTTAAATGATTTGTGGGTTATATAGTTGATATTTAACATGCATTTGTGGGTTTTAATTAACGCTGAATGCTATACATTTAGATTTTATATGTTCGGGTAATATTGAATCACCGAGTTTGTGAATAAATTTTTTGAATACAACATTTTTTTAGATTATTCAGCAAATTTTAAAACTTTACTGACTAATTTATATTCAATAAATTTTATTTTTGTTTAACATGTTATTGATTATTATAAAATTCATATTTAATAATAAATAATTATATCCTTTTATATTTAGAAGAAGATACCTATGTTTAAAAAAACTTTATATAAGATTTTTGGCACAAGAAATGATCGTTTATTAAAAATATATTATAAAAATGTTTTAAAAATTAATCAAATGGAAAATTCGGTTAAACATTTAACAGATCAACAATTAAAAGATAAAACATTAGAATTTAAAAATCGATTTAAACAAGGTGAATCAATAAATCGAATATTAATTGAAGCTTTTGCAGTTTGTAGAGAAGCTAGTGTAAGAACTTTAAAAATGCGCCATTTTGATATGCAATTAGTTGGCGGAATGGTTTTAAATGATGGTAAAATTGCCGAAATGAAAACTGGTGAAGGAAAAACTTTAGCGGGAACTTTAAGTGCATATATTAATGCAATCAAAGGTGAAGGAGTTCATGTAGTTACTGTTAATGATTATTTAGCCAAAAGAGATGCCGAGGAAATGGGTGTGTTATATAAATTCCTTGGACTTTCTATTGGAATTAATTTGCATGATAAATCACCAGAAGAAAAGCGCAAAGCATATGCTTGTGATATAACTTATGGAACTAATAATGAGTTTGGTTTTGATTACTTAAGAGATAATATGGTATACAATATCTCAGAAAAAGTACAAAGGGGATTAAGTTTTGCCATCATTGATGAGGTCGATTCTATTTTAATTGATGAAGCTAGAACTCCTCTAATAATATCAGGTCCAGCCGAGGGAAGTATTAGTTTATACACTAAAATTAATAAAATTCCTCCATTATTAGTTAAACAAGATAAAGAAGATAGTAAAGAAGGTGATTTTTGGGTTGATGAAAAAAACCAGAATGTTGTTTTATCGGAAAGTGGACATATTAAAGTTGAAAAACTTATGCTTGAATTAGGTCTATTAACTGAAGAACATACATTGTATAACCCAAGTAATATAATCTTGATGCATCATTTACTTTCTTCAATGAAAGCTCACTATGTTTTCATTAAGGATCAACATTATGTTGTTCAAAATGGAGAGGTAATGATTGTAGATGAGTTTACAGGTAGGCTTATGGAAGGTCGAAGATGGTCTGATGGACTACATCAGTCTGTTGAAGCCAAGGAAGGCGTTAAAATAAATCAAGAAAATCAAACAATGGCCTCAATAACATTTCAGAATTATTTTAGAATGTATAAAAAACTTTCAGGAATGACAGGTACTGCGGATACAGAGGCTTATGAGTTTCAAAAAATATATGGATTAGAGACTGTGGTTATTCCTACGCATAAAAAAATGGTAAGAATTGATCATAATGATAAAATTTTTCTTACTCAGGAAGAAAAATTTAATGCTATTATTCAAGATATTAAAGAAAAACAATTAATAGGTCAACCAGTATTAGTTGGAACAACTTCAGTTGAAAACTCAGAGTTAATTTCTAAATTATTAAGTAAAAATAATTTAAAGCATGAGGTTTTGAATGCGAAGCAACATTCTAGAGAGGCAGAAATAATTGCTCAAGCAGGTAGTGCAGGAGCTATTACAGTTGCAACAAATATGGCAGGAAGAGGTACGGACATCGTATTAGGAGGAAATAAAAAACATCATGTATCAAGTATAGTTGCCGATGCCAAACTATCAGAGGACGATAAAAAAAACAAAGTTGATCAATTATTAAGTTTATTTAAAGAAAATAATGAAAAAGTTATTAAGGCTGGCGGATTGTACATTGTTGGTACGGAAAGACACGAATCTCGTAGAATAGATAATCAATTGAGAGGTCGTTCTGGACGTCAAGGAGATCCTGGTGTAAGCAGATTCTATTTATCCTTAGATGATTCTTTATTAAGAATTTTTGGAAGCGATAAAATGAAAAATATGATGAAGAAAT
>CANGJN010000090.1 GCA_947454215.1 Neisseriaceae bacterium
CTTTCCTCCTCATAATTGTGAGATATTTTCTCATATAAATACATTGGAAAACATTGACATCCTGCCTCTAATGTATTTAAATCAGTAATAATATTACTTATTAAAACAGAAAATCCTTTTTTAGCTCCTAATCTAGTAACGCCAATAACCAAATTTTCCAATCCATCCTCTGGAAAAATCTTTGGTATTTGATATGTCGTATTTATAATATCTTTTTTATAAAAACACCAAGATTTAATAAATGGTCTATAAATAGATGTCAATATTTCATCCAGATCAGTAATCTTTTTACTTTGTTGCTTTGCCATATCTTCTCTTAAATCTCTAGACCAAGCAATTTTAGTACTATCATTATTTACAAAATTTGCTACATATTTTTCTGCTTGATCTAATTTATCAGGTTGGTTTTTTATCTCCTCACTATTTACATATCGCTCCACTTCACTATTATAAAAATCTATCATACTAGATACATTCTTTTCTAATTTTGATCTAGAAAAATTATATATCCATGCATCTCTATTAGTTGCTAACCCATTAGAGTAATTCTCAAATATACAAATGTCATTTTTATTTTTTTTATCACCTAATGAAATATGTTTATAAAATTCATCATTTCTTTGACCTAACCAATCATTATATTTATCAGGAATAATAGTTTTAAATTCACTGTTTTTTATTAAGGAGTTTATTGATTTAAATTTAGTTAATGAATTGAGTTTTTCGTCTCTATCTAAATAATCACCAATATCATAATAATAAATTTTCCCCTGTTCTTTTGCACGTGGGTTTTTAACCCAAATAGTTATGGCAACACCAGTCATTATATCAAAAACATTTTTACCTTCACGTTTAGCAGCATCTCCTGATTTACCTCTAATTGCACCTCTTAAATTTAAAATATATATATTACTAAATTCATCTTTCATACACTTTCGTAAGCCGTCGGCTGAATTGGAGTCAATCCATCCTGCATTAGTAATGAATCCGATAACACCATATTGATCTATTTTATCTGATGCCCATCTTATTGCCCTTATATAGGAATCATATAAACTATTTTTTAGGGTTGCAGTACCTTGCTTGTCATATGTATCTTTTATACTCTGATCTAATTGAGGATATTTAACATTTTGATTATTATCATTACCAGAATTCTGGCCTGCTGAGTATGGAGGATTACCAATAAATACTCTTATTGGGAGAGATCTTTGTACTTTTCTTCTTTGAGAATTTTCTTGTAACAAGGGTTTTAAATCACTTGTTGTAAATTCTTCTTCTACTTCAACCTCTTTTGTAATTGGCTCTTGGAATGTATCAGTTAAACATATACCTTCAAACGATTTATATCCTTCCCCTACAATGTCATGATATACTGATTCTATATTTATTGTGGCAATGTAATATGCCAATAAAACTATTTCATTAGCATGCAACTCTGTAGTTTTTATTTTTTGATTATTTACTATTTTCTCAGAAGTATTATATTTGTATTTTAACTGTTCCTTGGTTAATAAATTACTTTGAATCAGACGAGTTATAAATGTACCAGTTCCGGTAAATGGATCGATAATATGTACATCTTTATCGCCAAGTTCTTTATTAAATTCTTGTTTTAAAATGTCATTAACACTATGTATTATAAAATCCACCACCTCTATTGGTGTATAAACAATTCCTAGTTTTTGTGATACTTTAGGAAAAGCATTTCTAAAAAATTTATCATATAACTCAACTAGAATTTTTTGTCTACCTTCAGCATCACTTATTCCATCAATTCGTCTTTTTACACTTGCATAAAAATTTTCTAATTTTTGTGACTCACTATTTAAAACATGCTTATCTAATTCATTTAAAACCCCTTGCATTGATAAAGAAATAGGGTTATGTTCAGCAAATTTATAATCCTTAAATAAGGTATCAAAAATTGGTTTGGTTATAATGTGTTGAGCTAACATTTCAATAATTTCATCATTTTGGATAGATTCATTAATAGTCTTTCTTAATTCCTCAGCAAATTTATTAAACATGTGATGAGCATTACTAGAACTATTAGAAATAATATTTTGCAGTCTTAGAATATGTTTTTGAGCAATGTCAGCTACGTCAGTAGCCCAATCTTCCCAGTAGTATCTATTCCCACATTTTTTAGCAATTTTAGTATATATGTCTTTTAATACTCTTTGATCATCCCATGTTCCTGTTAATAAATCCTGTTTAATTACAGGTGTATGAATATTTGGCTTATCCTCATCTCCATGTTTTTCAGCATCGCTTACATCACCACCTATATTTGTTTTTTCTTCTTCTTGAATTTTGGGTTTAACCAATTTATTGCTTGTAACTACTACTTCAATAAATTCTTTCATATCTTCAATTTTATTGTTTAGTGAATCATGAAAGGACATTTTATTTATTCTTGAATCTAATCTTTCGTCATGCGATCTTAATGAATTTAAGACATCCCATATAATTTGGTAATTAGAATTCGCTTTTAATGACTCATTCTCATCAATATTTTCAGGGATGATAACAGGTAAAATAACATAGCCTAATTTTTTAGATTCTGACTTTCTCATAACACGACCGACAGCTTGAACTATATCAACCATAGATTTTTTACCATGAATAAATATAACTCCATCTAAACTTGGGACATCAATTCCTTCAGATAGGCATCTTGCATTAGATAAAATTTTACATTTATTATCAGCTACATAGTCTTTTAACCACATTATTTTTTTAGTTTTATCATTAGCACCCATTTTACCATCAATATGATCAACATCTACCTCTATATCAGAATAATTATATCTTTTATTAACATTATTAATAACATTAGCAAATTGACTTGTAAATAATTTTGAGCTAGCAATAGTATTTGTAAATGCAACTACTCGTTTCATGGGTGACATATCTATATTTTTATTATTAATATCCTTAATTAATCCCTTATAAATACCTATCATTTTTAGTGCATCATCTAATTCTAATAATTTACTATTATCGTTAGATTGGTTAATTTTTAAATTTGCGGTTGATATGCTTTCTTCTAGAGTACTATCATAGGAACTTCTTGCAACAGCTAATATTATTACTTTATAGTCAGATAATAATCCCTTTTCTACAGCCTCACCAAATTTAATCGAATAAAAAGTTTCTCCGAAATCATCAATATTGTTCATTGAATATATTGTTGCATCTAATTTATCAGCTTCTTTTTTTACTTCATCAGAATAGATACGAGGCGTTGCTGTCATATATAGACGCTTATAGCCTTGTATATAATTTTTTTCATGAATTTTGGTAAAATTCGACCCTTCTCTGTTATTAATACTAGAACCAGTCGTACGATGTGCCTCATCACAGACAATCAAATCAAATGCGTCCATCCCATATTCATTTTGTGCTTTATAAACCACATCTAACGATTGATAAGTTGAATAAACAACAAGCATTTTTGATATAGGCAATTTTTTACTATTATCAGCTAATTTCTTAGGATCAGTATTTGCAGGATAAGCTAAAGTTGTTGCATCAACATCACCAATATCATCCTCATCAGCTCGTTTTTTACCAATCTCACTATCTGAACATACAGCAAGTGGATAAATATCTATACTCGACTGTTGTGCCCATTCGTTTAATGCTTGACTTATTAATGCTAATGATGGCATTAAAAATAAAACTCTCTTATTTTGCCCAGCAATATTTTCTGCTATTTTTAGTGCTGTAAGAGTTTTCCCAGTTCCGCAGGCCATTATTAATTTACCCCTATCAGATGTTTTAAAACCTGATAATGTCTTTTCAATTGCTTCTAATTGATGAGCGCGTGGGTTATTTCTTGGCTTTGATTTAACTAATTGATTCTGATCTAAATAAACTTCCCAATCAATATTACTGTCTTCAAATTTATCCAATGTTATTCGATTGAAATCTTTTGATGATGAAGAATCATGAACTTGTTTATTTACAACATCATTTAAACCATGCTCTGATGTATCAACTAATATTCTTCTTGTAAAGTATAATCTATCAGAAGCTGCAAAAAAACTATCTATATCATTTTTAGCAATAAGGGATTTATCAAAGAATTTGCATTGAATAGCAGTAAATGTTTCATCCATGTTAGTTGCAATTAAATCTATTCCATGATCAATTCCAGAGTCACCTCTTTTTTTTGACCAGTCACTATAATATTCTACATCAATAAATTGATTACTATAGCGCTTATCATTTTTTAGAAAATGTAAAACTAACTTTTCAAAATAATCACCTTTTTCTCTTTTATTTTGTGATGTTTCTCTATATTTTTGTAATAATTGTTGAAATGGCGTCAAATTAAATTCCTTATTTAAATTAATATTAAATATTTGATGTTATGTGTTAAATACTGGTTAAATTAACATTTTAATAGTAAATGTTATACTTATTTATAAAAAAAATAATAACCAATTAAAGTGATTAAATAAATATTGATTACTATAATTAAGGTGGGGGGATGAGTAGTAACAATTTTTGTTACTACTCAGCAATATTAACATACTGTTTTGATAGTAAAAAATCAAAA
>CANGJN010000091.1 GCA_947454215.1 Neisseriaceae bacterium
ACTTACATTATCGTAAATTTTGGGTAGAGAGTCAAAATTGTTTTATAAAATTACGTGTTTCTAATGCTGGGTTACGTATTATTGATAAAAAAGGAATCGATTCAATTTTAGAAAATTTTGATTTATATAAAATTTCAAAAAAAGGATAATAGCCATGCGTGAAAAAATAAAATTACAATCAACTGCAGGAACTGGGCATTTTTATACTACAACAAAAAATAAACGTACAAAAACTGAAAAAATGGCTATCAATAAATTTGATCCTGTAGCTAGAAAACATGTTGTATACAAAGAAACAAAAATTAAATAAATAATTAACTATTGATTTATATCTAATCAATATGTAAAAATATGCTTTAATATTGTTTTTATATAAATTCTACTTAAATTAACAAAATAAATTATATTTTCATATTTAAGTAGAAATTAACTCGAATTAATTATTACTGAAAATGCAGTTGTTTATCAGAAATACTTTAATATTCTTTACCATAGCACAATAATGTCTCATCATCTTATTCTCAAAAAAAGCATTAATCTTTTATAGTTACTGAAGATATTATAACTCAATAAGATTACGTCTCATCATCTATTTAAAATAAAACTGTTACAATATAAATAATTTAAACTTTACTAATTAATAAATTCTAATTCATGCATATCTTTGTTTCATCACATATCCTCTTTTTATATAAATTTAACCTTATTTGCTTAAATTTCCAGTTTAATAATTTTTATTCTTATAATTGGTTTTTTGTTTCTATTTAATGGGTGTTAACTTTTTATACCTCTCTCTATATTTTAATTCAACCATCAATATCTCAATAGTTTCTATATCTGTTCTATAAGTATAAATATAATTATATATTTTTTCTTAGAGTATTAAAAATCTTTTAATACTTTAAAAGTGTGATAAAATTATAATTTATAAATTATAAATTTAAGGAATATTTGAAATGCTAAAAATTATAATTCTATATATTTGTTTCTTTGGCTTTAGTTTTGCTTATTATAATCAACCATTTTTAGTTAAAAATAATTTATTAAACACTCATCTAAATAAACATCATCATAAAAATAAATCTAAGTACATGATTGGATATGCTAGTTATTATCAAAATCATGGTTATACTAAATATATGGCCAATGGCCAAAAATTTCATGATGACAATATACATTTAGCAGCTCATCCAACTTTACCTTTAGGTACCAAATTAAAAGTTGTTACACTATCTAACTATAAATCTCTTTATGTTGAAGTTACGGATAGAATGCCAAAACATAAAGGAAGAGTAATAGATTTAAGTTATGCAGGAGGTGAATATTTAGGAATAATAAATAAAGGGATAGATAAAGTTATTCTAAAAAAAGTATCTAACCATGAATTTAAAAATGCCTTAAATGATGAATTTAAAGATATTGATTAACATCTAAGACGATTCAATTTATTATCCTAGGAATACTAATCAGAGACAATTAAAATCAATATTTATATCGACATTGTTTAAAAAAATAGTTATTAGTAGTGAAATATTTTTTAATTAAAAAGAGTTTAAACACTCCAATTAAACTTTTAAATATTCCATCTTTTTATTTTAAAATACTATTTATATACTTCATATAAATAAAATATTTTACATTAATGTATTATTTATTATAATCTAAATGATTCTGCAAATATTTAGTTTTATATGGTTATGCAAGAGATGTATAATCTAATTAGAAGAGAATATTAAATGTTTAAAAATGCTTATAAATTAATATATGGAGAATTATTCCAATTAAAGAAACCGAATTTACCATTATTAGAGAAGGAAGATAGAAGTAACATTAAAAGTATAAATAATACTTTAGATGAAGAAAAAGATCACGATTACAGTATAAAAGTCTACAATAACTTTAGTGACTGGGATAGTTTGGTAAAAGTAATTAATTCATGTAATTTATGTGAACTATCTCAAAATCGTAAAAAACAATTTATCGAGTTTGGAAATAAAAATGCGACTTGGTTCTTTATTGGAGATAATTTAAGTAGAGAAACTTATGATTTATTTATCCGTATGATAGAAAACTTTCAGTTGAACTCTAAAAAAGATATTTATTATACAAATGCAACTAAATGCCCTGAATTCATTAATCAAAGAGCAAGTATTAAACAATTAAATTTATGTAAAAATTATTTATTTAATCAAATTGATTTAGTTAAACCAAAAGTTATAATTATTATGGGATACCATATCTTACCTATATTCTTTGATCAAAATCTTGAAATTAATAAATCTGAAGTAACTATGAGTTATTATAATAAAACCCCAGTTTTAATAACATTTGATTTAGATTTCTTAATTCGCAATAAAGAAGAAAGAAAAAGAACATGGGATACACTTATATATGCAAAAAAACAAATCTCAGTTTAGATAGTAAAATTTTATGATGAATGTAATAATGAACGTAAAACAGAAAATCAAATAAAAACAGAATTCTTTATTCCAATTAAACGAGTAATTAAAAATATCTGTAATATAAAAACAAGCATTGAGGCTGATAATTTTAAAATAAACCTATCAAAAATTATTACAAAGAATATGACAATATATGTTAAATTAGAGAATTGTATCTTTCAGGAAGGAAATAATAATTTTGAAATCAAATAAACAATATCGAGTATTAGAATTGTTTGCAGGAGCTGGTGGTTTGGCTTTAGGGCTAGAAATTGCAGGTTTTTCTTCCGTTGGATTGGTGGAATTAGACAAACAGGCAAGTTCTACATTACGAATAAATAGACCAAACTGGAATGTTTTCAATATGGATATAAAAGAATTTAATTTAAACTTAAATACTTATATAAACTCAGAATTGGAAATTGATCTAATAAGTGGTGGATTTCCCTGTCAACCATTTTCATACGCAGGAATGAGACTTGGATTACAGGATACTCGTGGTACACTTTTTTTTGAGTTTGCAAATGTAGTACATAAAATTCGACCTAGAGTCGTATTGGCTGAAAATGTAAAAGGGCTTAAAACACATAATAATGGCAAAACATTAGAAACAATATTAAGAACATTTGATGATATTGGATATAATGTTCAATATAGAATATTAAACTCTAATAATTACGATGTTGCTCAGAAAAGAGAGCGTATGTTAATAATTGGAATTCGAAAGGATTTATTAAACATATATCAATACCCAACTCCATCAAATAAAAAATTAGTGCTTAAAGATATATTAAAAGATGTTCCATTATCTGAAGGAGCTAAATATCCTGAGAACAAAAAAAAAGTTTTGGAACTGGTTCCCCCAGGTGGCTGTTGGAGAAACTTGCCAGAAGAAATTGCAAAAGAATATATGGCAGGTAGCTATTTTTTAGGTGGTGGCAAAACAGGTATGGCAAGAAGGATATCATGGGACGAGCCATCATTAACACTGACCTGTAGCCCTGCACAAAAACAAACTGAAAGATGTCATCCAGACGAAACTAGACCATTTACAATTAGAGAATACGCTAGAATCCAAAGTTTTCCAGATAATTGGGAATTTTGTGGCTCCATGCTCAATAAATATAAACAAATAGGTAATGCCGTACCAGTAAATATGGCTAAACATATTGGTATTTCGATTATTAATTATTTAGATGGTAAAACTTATGCATCAAGACAAAAACAAGTATAATCTGAATTTCATTTCTGATATTAATTTATTAAACCATGTAAAACAAACAGTAAAAGAATATTCATTTGCAATAGATCTAAAAAAATTTAATAAAAATATAGTTGATCCAATTAAACTAACCTTTGATAAATTGATATATAAAAAAACTATTCCTGAACTTATTGATTCAGAAGTGATTCGTCAAATAGACAAATCAAACAATAATACCATTGGTTATTTTCATCAAAATATTTTTAAATACATTGGTGGCAACAACTGGACTGTTCCAAAGAATGGGTTTGATATTATAAACACCACTCAAAAAATTTTTGTTTAAATAAAAAATAAACATAATACGATGAATTCGAGTTCTTCACAAAAAACATACATGAAAATGCTATATCAATTAATCGAATCTCCTGATTCTACTTGTATGCTAGTGGAGGTAATTGCAACTAAGAGTCAAAACATCGAATGGAAAATTTCACTTAATGGAGATATAAAGTCAAGAGAAGAGATTAGAAGGGTTTCAATTGATAAATTTTATGAAATTGTTACTGGAGATACTAATGCATTTAAGAACCTTTGCCAAGTTTTGCCTTTGGTAATATCTGATTCAATAAAATCACTCAATGAAGATATAATAAAAAACTCAGTATTAAAGGAACTACAAACTTTCTCCAATGATGTTTTATCTAGTTTATATTTACAGGCATTTAAAACATATGAATGGTTTAACAATTTTAAAATAAAAGAATACATGTAACAGTCAATGGTTTGAATCAAAGCAAACTCTTTTTGTATCCACTCCAAAGTAGTCGGTAAAATAAAAAAATCTACATGAATTTTTTAAATGTAGTAAAATATCGTTATTAAATTAAACAAAAATAGTTAT
>CANGJN010000092.1 GCA_947454215.1 Neisseriaceae bacterium
TAATAAAAATTAAATTATTTTATTATAAAAAATAGTGCGGAATGTCGGGTGTATGATAATTTGTTAAATATGCATCAAAATTGGTATCATTTAAATCTCGACCCATCTTCATATCCATATGCATGTTAGCAAATTTTTTTGCATTTTTTTTAATCTTAGTTAATATTTCCTCTGGTGATTTAAAATTAAAACCTTGAAACATAACAATAACTTGCTTATAATTGCTATCATCTTGTGCTTCAATAATTAAAGGTGCTTCTGCTAGCATTGCTTCTTGGAATCCTTCATGAGAATGCATCCAAAAAGTGCCAGTATCTTTTAATTTAAAATTATAATGATATTCGCCATGGGCTGGTATAACTAATTGAGTTAGCTCAGTACCGTCTTGATTATTCGGTAGAGTAAGACCATGCCAATGAATAATTGTTGGGTTATTCAAGTCATTTTTTACAATAACATCAAATATATCACTATTCTTAGCGTAATACCCCCATTTGCCTTTATTTTGCTCAATGGTTAGAACATTAGCAGATTTACCATTTACTGAAATCAATTTTTTTTTAACATGTAGCACAGTTGGTATCGCAAAAATTAAATTAGTTAACAAAATAGGAATAATTAATTTATTTTTCATTTTTAACTCACTTATGGGTTAGTTGTAATAATATACATGAGGTATATTTCCAATTTGTTGATTAATAAAAATAAAGGAGGGCTTAAAATAAGTATAAGATATATTGAATGATAATACAGGTACTTAGATAGTCAATAACTATATGGTTAGAATTTATATAAAGATACTAAAATAGTTATAGCAATTATTATTGATATTAGTTATTAAAGAATATAAAATATTCATTAAAACAGTATACTTATACAATAAAATTATAGGAGAAGATCTCAATAAAGAATAAATTAAAAATAATAGACATTGAAGATAAGAATGATGAAAGGGATTAAAAGTTTGCTAAAATTTATAATAATATAATTGATATAAACTTATCTAAGAATATCAATGTATAAAGTATGAAAGTTATTATCAGAGTTAAAGGATCTAATTGTAATTATTTACAACTGTATCTTATAATCAAAATAAGTTACTGGTATTATTCAGAATAAATAGATTTTATTAGTTGATTACATAGTTCTTTTACTTCAATTTCAAACGGTTTGACTAAAACAAAATCAGATAATTGAGTTGCCTTCAACTCTTTATGACCACAGATATTTATAGACTCAAATGGTGTTAAATCCATATTTAGATTAAAACTAATTCCATGATATATACCATTATTTTTTAACTTTAATCCAATTGAGGCAATTTTCTTTTTTTGCACATATACACCTGGATTATCTCTATTCACATTGGCAATAATTGAATAGTTTTCTAAATAATTCAATATTCCGTTTTCTAGTTTTATTACATAATCTCTAATTGACAAGTTTAATCTTTTAATATTAACCATGGTGTAAATAACTATTTGACCAGGTCCATGATAAGTAACTTGTCCGCCTCTATCTATTCTAATAACAGCAATATTAAATTTATTATTAACTATATCTTCGTAATTACCTGCATATCCAATTGTAAAAACTGGCTTGTGTTGTAAGCACCAAAACTCATCACCAGTAGATTCAGTTCGTGATTCATTAAATTTTATCATATTTTCATATATTGGTATATAATCTACAAGACCTAGATTTATAATTTTAGCCATTGATTTTCTCTTTGCATATCTTAATTATCATAATTAATTACAAATTAACTAAAATCAGATTTATATTCAAAGATAAACTAATTTTTAAATAACTATCTTTTTTACAATTTGTAATTTACTTTTTTTTATTAATTATAGGGTTATTGGGAATACTAATTTTATTGGTATTTTTATAGTCATAACCACCACCTAAGGCTTGATAAATCAAAATCAGTGATTGCAATTGCTGAAGTTTGATTTGGGTTAAATTAAGATTAGAATTATCTAATGTAAATTTAGATGAAAATGTTTCTGCTAATGATATATATCCTAATTTAAATTTTTTATTAATTAAATCATTATTTATAATTGCAATCTTATTATAGTTGTTTATGTGTTCTAAAACCTCAGACACAGAGTTATAATTAGAAAAGGAATTATCTACATTAGCAAAAGCTGATTTTACTGTTTGAATATAGTTATAATATGCTATGTAATAACTTGCTTTTTTCTCCCTGATTAAAGCGAATGTTCCTAAATTTAAAATGGGAATATATGCCGCAATTTGTGTTGACCAAAAGTCTGAACTGGGATTAAATAAATTAGCAAAATTAGAGTTAAAAAATCCTAATGGTGTTGTTATATCAATTGTTGGGAAAAAATTAGAAGCTGCTATGTCTATATTGATATTGGCTAACTTTAATTGTTCCTCAGCTTGTCTTATATCCGGTCTATTTTTAAGAACTTGAGAGGGGATTCCCGATGGAATTATTCCCTTTGTTGATAAATTACTAAAATTATTATTAACATATAATGGCTTTGGATTTTGATTCATAAGAACTTGTAGTGAATTTTCCGCTTGCACAATATTATTTTTAATAACTGAAGTTTGGGTTTTTATTTGTTCAAGTTGTTCTTGGTTTTCTTGAATATCGGATTTAGCTACTAATCCATATTTATGTTGAATTTTGGCATATTCAACAAATTGTGTTAAATCAGAAATCAAAGTATTTTGTTGTTCTAGTTGTTGTTTCATTGCAAGAATAGTAAAGTAACTAGTTGTTACTTGACTAATTATAGCCAATCGAATTGAGTCTTTAGCAATTTTTTGAAGTTCAATATTTTCTTTAGCTAAATCTTTAGTTTTAAAAGTTTTTAAAAAATTTAAACTGTAATTAGGTATAATACTACCACTATAAAAATTAAAATTATTATCTTTAGGATTAGGAATAATAGGATAAAAAGGTGTATTACCGAGACCGTTATCAGAATTAAATATCTGACCTGTAGCAGCTACTCCTCCTAAAGTTATGGTTGGCACAAAACTCATTTTTACTCTACTTAATTGTTCTTCTGCAACTGAAATATTTGCAAGAGCTATTTGGACGTTATTATTATTAGCCAATGATTTTTCTATTAAAGTATTTAATGTTTTATCATTGAACTTTGACCACCATGATGATTGGGAAAGATTAATATTGTTATCATTTAAATTATTAGTATCACTTCTAAATTTATCTAATTTTTCTATTTTGGGTTTTTCTAATTTTGAATTAAAAAAACTACATCCTGATAATAACAATAGACATGAAAATTTAATTAGATTTTTATTCATAATTAATTCTTACTTTTAGTATTAATTTTTACATCAGCACTAGCACCAACTCTTAATGGGAAGTGCTCATCATTATTTAATGATACCCTAACTGAAAATCTTTGTGTTATTTTAACCCAATTCCCAGTTGAATTTTGAGATGGAAGTAAAGAGAAGGTTGAACCACTTGCATAACTAATGCTGTCAACCACTCCTGTATATTCATGTTCATACATATCTAATTTAATTTTTACTGTCTGTCCTTTAGTAATTCTATTTAGTTGAGTTTCTTTAAAATTAGCATCAATCCACCAGTCATTGTTTGCAACAATACCAAAAATTTGTTGTCCTTGAGCTATTAGCTCTCCTGAATTTATACTGTTTAAGTTGGTGATATAACCATCAATTGAAGAGTAATACGATGTGTACTTAACTACTGCTTTGGCATTATTTAAAGTGGCACGAGAACTCTTCATTTTAGCTACCATAACGTCTAGGCCACTTCTATATTGTTGTTTTCTTTTTATATCTATATCGAGAGCAGATTTGGCTTTATTCATATTGGTAAAGGCATTATCATATGCTTGTTTTGAAATTGTATCAGAATTTAATAATTGTTTATATCTTTCAGAAACCTCTTTAGCTAATTTATATTCATATTGATCTTTTTCTATGGTTTTATTTTGAACCTCTATTTGTTGTTTTAATACTTCTACTTGAGATACATAGCCCTCATAATTTTGTGTTGCTTCATCGAGTTTGAAATCGTAATCTATTGGATCAATTGTAAATAATAATTGTCCTTTATGTACTAATTGATTATTGTGAACGTATATAGAGGAAATATAACCTCCAACTTTTGGTGCTACATTTATAATTTTTGCCATAACATATGCGTCATCAGTAGATGGATAATCATTTAGATACTCGTAATAAAAATAAATCATTATTGTAGTAATACATATAATTATCACTCCAAAAAATGTATGTTTTTTATTTCTCATTTATGCTTTGTCTTTCATAGTAAATAGGGTTAATTGTATTAGTATTATAACTCATACTTAGAGTTTTTCTTTAAGTTGTAACTTTGAAGCCATATGGTTACAAGTGGTTTTTAATGTATGAAGTTTGGCAACAAAAGTTTTATTAATAATTTTAAATATTTTCTTAACAACATAATGTGTGGTGAATCAAGTTCTACGCATAAATTCAATTCCTTTAGAAAGACTATCTTAAATATA
>CANGJN010000093.1 GCA_947454215.1 Neisseriaceae bacterium
AAATCTTAAATTTTTAATTTATAACGGCAAGTAAAGATTTATATAGAATAGACAAGATTGATTTTTATAATTAAACTTGCCAAAGATATGTGATTGATGTATTTTTAACACTTTATTGAGTGAGATATTATGAACTTAAACAATGAATATAAAGATGAAGATATCTTTAATTTAAATGTACAGCCAACGGTTGTTAATTTATCGGATAAAATAGAATTTAATTCTATACTAACAAAATTTAGAACCGGATTAGAAGATGTATTAGATGAACTAAGTTATGATTTTGAGGCAGAGATGGATGGGTTGGATGACTTTATGTATGATGTTAAACAATCTATCTTAGATAGTTCTAAAATTGTAGAGGTTTCTATAGTTGAGTTTGAAAACTTTAAATATGAATTACTCGAAAGTTTGATGCAATTAAATAATAATGTGCAGTCAGTATTAAATAATTTGGAACAAAATTTGTATTCTAAAAAAAATGAACTTTTGGAAGATTTGGAGTTAGTATAAGTCTATTTTTGGTAGGTAGTATTGGAATCGAACCAACGACCTCTACGATGTCAACGTAGCGCTCTAACCAACTGAGCTAACCACCTATAATTTATTTTAATTAATCTCTAAATTTAATTTAGATAAAATTAAATTAATACTAAATAAGTACAGTTAAAATAATGGGTATTATTTTTACTATCTATGATTTATTCAGTAATTCAAGTCTATATATATATTAATGTGTCTAACTATCTTTTATGTTTAGTGTGGTATTATATAAACTATTATCTAAACTAGGATAATCCAAAGAATAATGCAAACCTCTACTTTCTTTTCTTAATAAAGCACTTTTAATTACTATTTCAGCTACCAATAATAAATTATTTAACTCTAATACTTTAATATTGGTGCTTAATTTATAACTGAGTAATTGAGTTTTAATCTTTTTGATTTTTTCTAGGCTAATATTAAGTCCTTCATTTGTTCTTACAATTCCAACATTTTCCCACATTAATTGTTTAAGTTGTATCTTTACGGTATCAAGTTGTGAGTCTTCATTATTAATATTGTAACTTTGATATTTATGTATGGTATTTTTTTGATTTTTAGGTAATTCTTTATTTGAAATTGATTTTATTACCATATCACTCATTACAATACATTCTAAAAGTGAGTTGCTAGCTAATCTATTCGCTCCATTTAACCCTGTATAAGCACATTCTCCAATGGCATATAAATTGGATATATTGGTTTCACCATTAATATTAGTACAAATACCTCCACAAGAATAGTGTGCAGCAGGAACAACAGGTATAGGGTCAGTACTAATGTCTATGCCAATAGAAAGGCATTGACTATATATTTTAGGAAAATGGTTTTCTATAAAAGATCTCGATTTATGGGTAATATCTAGGTAAACGAAGTTAAGGTTATTTTTCTTCATTTCTTTATCGATTGCCCTACTCACTATATCTCTTGGAGCCAACTCCAATCTATGGTCATAATCTTGCATAAATCTATATTTGCTATTATTAGGTGTATATAATATTCCACCTTCTCCCCTTAATGCTTCTGAGATTAAAAATGCAGGTTTATTGGGATTATATAAACTAGTTGGATGAAACTGGATAAACTCCATATTTGTTATATTAGCACCAGCTCTATACGCCATTGAGATTCCATCACCTGTAGCTACATTGGGGTTAGTAGTATGTAGGTAAACTTGTCCTATCCCACCAGTTGCTAAAACAACATTGTCTCCAATTAAAGTTTTTATTTTATTTTCTTCGCTACATAATAAATGTATTCCAGTGCATATACCATTATTTATTTTTAAATCTATAACAAAATGTTTTTCTAATACTGTTATATTTGGATATTCTTTAAGTTTAATTATAAGTTTAGTTATAATCTCAAAGCCTGTTTTATCTTTATAATGAAATATCCTTCTATGACTATGCCCACCTTCTTTATTTAAGTGATATCCCGTTGGAGATTCTGAATCCTTACTAAACTCAACGTTTTGACTTAATAGCCATTGTATGGCATTGTTAGAGCCATTAATTATTTGTTCAACATTAGATTCATTACATAGCCCAGCACCAGCATCAATAGTGTCATTTATATGATATCTTAAATTATCATCATCGTCTTTTACCGAGGCTATACCACCTTGAGCATAAACTGAGTTAGATTCATTCATAGTACTTTTTGAGATTATGGCGACTTTCTTATTGTTCTCAGCTAATTTAATTGCACATGATAAACCAGATAACCCCGCTCCTATGACTATTGCGTCAAATTTCATAAATCTACCTTTACTTATAATAAAAATTATTTGTTTTTTCAATTTTATAAACAATATCTTTTTTAAAAAATAATGTAAGATTATAACTTTTGATTAATTTATTATTAACATAATTTTGATAAATAAAATCCCATCTATTTGAATCAAATAAAAACTGATTAATTGGTTTGTCTAATATCATATTAATATCATTTTTAGTCATTCCTATGTGGATTTGGTTTACATTGTCATTGGTTAAGTAAGTACCTTGATCTATTTGAACATAATAAGGGAAATGCCATTGATCAAAATTAACTCCAGAGCAACCAAATAATGATAGCGATAAGATAGAGGTAAAGAAATATATTTGTTTTTTCATTGAATATTTTTTAAACAGAATTTTATAGATTATTTGTAAATAGTAAATACATATCATTTGAATACTGACTTTAGTACTAAGAGGACAATTTATCTTGATATAAAATTTTTGCTACATCAAGTGCAGAATAAGACCAGATAAAATCAGCCCCAGCTCTTTTAAAGCACAACATAGTTTCAAGAATTGCCTCATTATAATTTAACCAATTACTAGTTTTTAAAAAACAGTATTCTCCACTTACATTATAACTGGCTGTTGGTTTTTTAAATTCACTTTTAATTCTATAAAGTACATCTAAATACATCATCCCAGGTTTAACCATTAAAATATCTGCACCTTCTTGAATATCTAGAAATGCCTCATGTAAAATCTCATTAATATTCCCAGGGTTAATTTGAAATGTTTTTTTATCCCTTTTACCAATAACAAATCCACTTCCTACAGCATATCTAAATGGCGCATATAAACTAGAGTTAAATTTTACTACATACGATAATATTCCCGTATTATGAAAATTATTTTGTTCTAGTTCTTTTCGAATCAACATTATTCTGCCATCCATCATATCAGATGGACATACAAAATCAGCTCCAGACTCTGCATGACAAAGTGCTTGTTTACTTAAAATATGATTAGTCTCATCATTTACCACATATCCAGATTCATCTATAATTCCATCCATTCCAGAATCAGTATAAGGATCCAATGCTACATCAGAAAATATACCTAAATCAGGAAAGTTTTTTTTTATCAATTTAATGACATTAGGAATAAGTCCACTTGGATTATATGATTCAGTTGCCATGTTATTTAACTTAGATGAATCAATTTTGGGGAAAAGTGCAATTGCTCGAATACCATATTTGACACATTCTTGAATAATATTAAGCACTTTATCTTGGCTATATTGATATTGACCTGGTAACCAAGGGAGTTCATTTTCAATTCCATGACCCTCAATTACAAAAATTGGATATACTAAGTCTTTGACTGAAACATTATTTTCTTGGACTAAGTCTCTAATAAAGGAACTTGTGCGTACACGACGCAATCTAGTTTGTGGAAAAATACCAGAGTACATTAGTTAAACTCTAAAATAGAAAATACCGGAAATCCTAATTCTTTAAGACGTTGACTTCCTTTTAAGTATACAAGATCATTTACAACAGCACATTCAATGACATGTGCCCCTAATTTTTTAATTAAACTACATGCGGCTATCATTGTCCCCCCAGTTGCTATTAAGTCATCAACGATAATAACTTGATCATCGATTCTAAGAGCATCAATATGAATTTCAACAGAAGTTACTTCTCCATATTCTAGGGTATAAGATTCACGAAAAGTTTTAAATGGTAGTTTACCTTTTTTCCTTATCGGGATAAAAGATGCTCCTAATAAATAAGCAATTACAGGACCAAAAATAAATCCCCTCGCGTCAATCCCAACAACTGCATCAATATTTTGATTTTTATATCTTTCAAAAAATATGTCGATCGTTTTTTTAAATACTTGGGGATTTTGTAATAGTGTGGTAACATCTCTAAAACTAACTCCTGGTTCTGGCCAATTTTCAATAGTTCTAATAGAATCTCTAATTAGGTTTAAATCATGCTGGTGGTTCATAATATTCCTTAATTTTAATTATTTATAATATCTTTAATTAATAATTCTTTTGTCTCTAAATAAAGTTTATCTTTAGGTGCAATAATTTTAGCAAATCCCGATGCTACAATTTGTTGATTTTGATTTTTTAGGGTACATTCTAATGTGACTCCTCTATTCTCAGTGTTTTTCGAGTGTACTTTAATTTCTATTATAATTTCATCATCAATATAAACAGGTTTTAAAAAATCAATATTCTGAGAT
>CANGJN010000094.1 GCA_947454215.1 Neisseriaceae bacterium
AATTAGGGCTTATAAACTCTATTTTGGGTTTATAAAAAGTTAATGTATTGATTTTACCTACTTTTCTTTGTTCATGAAAATACAAATATGTATATTCTTCTCCATTGCACTGAAAATCATAAGCTGATTTTTGATAGTGATCTTTACTTAAAAAATAAACTTCCCCACTCTCAGTATCAAGATACTCATAATGTTTGTTATCACGAAAATAAATCTTAGAATCATATGTTAAAAGATTTAAATTTTCTTTTAACATATTACATGAGGTAAATTCAAGGGGTTCAAATTTTTCTTTATTATCTAAATAGTGTGGGCTAAACATAGCATTTAGTTTAAAAACTAAAAATATATTTATTAAAATTAAATATTTTTTCATGATACAATCCTTTATGTTTTACTTTGATGTTTAATATTACTATTTGTAATATTATTTACAAAGGTTATTAAGTAATTTTCAAATTAAATTTAAAACAAATTATTCAGTATTTTACTCTAATAAGATAAAATTATAATATCCTTATTTATTAAAAATGTCGGATATAAAGTTAAAATCAGGTATAGAGTACTGATGTTACTTACCTAAGGAATAAAAAGATTTGGCATACTTGATACCTCCATTGATTGAGATATTAGATGGGTTTTAGAATGGATGCTGAAAGTTGTTTGAGTATTAGTAAAACAAATATATGTGTTAATAACAGAAATAGACTAGTTAACAAAATTTGTATACAAATATTATGGGAACAGTGAACATATATTGCTAAACTAAACTAAATTATATAAATAAAAAATAATAACATAGGTTACTAAGTTAAATTAATTATATTCTTTATAATTTGAAATAAATATATAATAAAAGTTTCTAAAGGTTTGACTTTCAAAGTATTATTTTTCAATTTAAAAAATTCTTTATCTTATAAAACATTAAATTCCTAGTACCAATATCATCAAATCTTAAATATTGTTGTATTTTCTGATTCACTTTTTAAACTTATCTCATCTCTAAATATTTTAAGAAATTTATTATTAACTAATTTTGCTAGGTCATTCATTAATATAACTGCATCTAAATTAAAATCTTTTTTATATAATATATTATCAACATCTATTTTGTTTATTAATTTGTATGAAATTAGTAAATTATTATCTAATAATTCTAATATATTAGTCTTTGGGATTTCATTATCATCTAAAATAAAAATAAAATAAGGTAGATATATTTGATTATTAATTCTTTTTATATTCTCAGGATTAATATCTTTTATATCAAAAATCATTCCTATATTTTTAACATTAATTGATTCATATAATTTAATATATTTAGCAAAAACACCCATGGCATTAAAATAACTAATCGCCAAACCTTCAAAACCACACATAAAACCTTTTTTTAAAATATATGATTTTAAAAACATAAAAAAAGCTCTTAATGGAATTGTATATAATTTGGGATTTTTTTTAGACATATTCTGAACAGCATATAAAGTACTATAACGCTGTAGTTTATCAATTAATTGACTAACATTTTCATAAGGAAAATGTAACATTGTCCCTTGATAAATCTTGATTTTTGCAAAATCATTTTTTATTCTATCATGTACTAAGAAATCTTCATCAAATGAAGTTTCACTTTTATTGAAGATTCTTGGCACCCAATCATTACCCCAAGAACTACCGTTAATAAGTAAATTATTGTAATAATTTTTACGATAGATACAATATATATGATTGCTTTCAAACCTATAATCTAAAATTGTGTTTACTAATTGAGAATCAAGAATTTCATCACAGTCTACAAAGAAAATCCAATCATTTTTGGCATAAGAAGATGCTTTATTCCTAACCTTACCCATTCCATTAAATTCTGACTGTAAAATTCTTACATTACTAAATTTAGAAGCAATTTTTATACTATTATCAGTAGAATAATTATCCAATAATATTACTTCATCAAATTTAACTAAGGATTTAAGACATCTTTCTAATCTTTTTTCACCATTTTTTATATTTATAATTATGCTAATCATGTAATTTTCTATAAAATGTAATCAACTTTTAAACTGTTTTAAATATTTATCATCATCAGAAAAACCACTTTTTACTTTTACCCATAGTTGCAAAAAAACCTTCTTACTTAACATTAATTCGATGTCCTTTCTAGCCTCCGATGATATTTGTTTCAGTTTTATTCCATTTTTCCAATTACAATACCCTTTTGATTTTGTTTATCTACCAGAATAGTTCCATTAATTTTAGTAACATCTTCTTTATCATTAAATTCATCAATAATTACTGCCGTACTATATGGAAGTTCTTGACCTAAATAGCGAAATAATTTTTCTCTGATTATCTCACTCGTTAAAAAACTACTATTTCTGTTAGTTATTTGATCGTCTAAATATAAAAAAGGGCCTTCTGGTAAAACTTTTGATATTTTTTCTAAAGCTTCATCTATCCCATAATGTTGTTTTGCTGATAGTAATATTATGTCATTAAACTTAAATTTCTGTGTAATTGTGTGGATAAAATCACTCATCAAAGTCTTATCTTTATACTTATCAATTTTATTTATTACTAAAAACAATTGTTTATTTTTAGGGAGTAGATTTAAAACCTGTTCATCAGCTAAATTAAATATACCTGCTTCAACTACAAATAAAACCACGTCTATATCTTTTAATTCATTAATCACAGACTCATTTAATAACTTATTCAATTTATTTATATATTTAGTTTGAAACCCTGGTGTATCAACAAATATGTATTGATAATTATTCAGTACATTTATTCCATGGATTATATGCTGTGTTGTTTGAGGTTTTCTTGAGGTAATGCTAACCTTTTGCCCTATAAGATGATTCATAAGTGTTGATTTGCCAACATTTGGCCGTCCAACAATAGTTATGAATCCACAATAAGAATTATTTTCTTGTATATTTTCTTGTATATTTTCTTGTATATTTTCTTGTATATTATTACTCATTATTATTTTTTTCTGAAATTTTTAATAAAATTTGTTTAGCTACTTCTTGACTAGCCTCCTTTTTAGATTTTGCTGTAGCAGTAACTTCTATATCCAACTCAGTTAATTTGCATCCTATTGTAAATAATAATTCATGTTTAGGTCCAGAAATATCAACAATATTATATACTGGTATTGGCATATTTAATTTCTGTAAATACTCTTGTAAAATTGTCTTATGATCATTATACAAAAATAATCTTGCATTTTTTAATTTTTCATTAAACAAAGATTTAATGCAACTAAATGCTTGATAAATATCTGAGTCTAAGTAAATAGAGGCAAATATTGCCTCTAAGGTATCTGCCAAAATAGAATTTTTAACCCTTCCCCCTGTTTTCTCTTCGTTATTATCAAGAATTAAATAAGCACCCAAATTTATACTTTTAGCAATGTCAACTAAACTAATCTCACTTACTAAAAATGCTTTTATTTTAGTTAACTCACCCTCAGTAATATCTGGATAAAAATCAAATAACGTTAAAGAAATACAACAATCTAAAATGCTATCACCTATAAACTCATATCTTTCATTATTTAACTTACTAAACCCTTTGTGAGTTAATGCGAGTTGCAATAAAGAAATATCTTTATATTTATAATTTACTGCTAACTCTAATGCTCTAAAATCTATCACTTAAATTTTAACTAACAACCGATTTGGGAACTCATGAAAATTAGCTACTACATAATAAGCTTTACCTAATAATGATTTATTAGTAACAAATCCCCAATAACGACTATCAAAGCTATTATCTCTATTATCTCCCATCATAAAATACTCACCTTTAGGAACAATACAAGTAAAGCCATCATTATCTCTATAGGTACAATTTCCTCTATCGTTAAATACAAGTACTTGATCTTGAACAACTGTTGGTACTTGCGTCATATTAATAATTTTATGTTTTACCCCAAATAAATTTTCAACATATTGATCTGTATTTAACTGTACATCCCCATGGTCTGGAAAATTCTCAAGATAAGAGTAATTACCATCAGAGACATAGTCTAATACCTGTCCATTTATAGTTAATCTTTTTCCATAATATTCAATCTTATCACCACCAATACCAACAACTCTTTTTATTAAGTCCCTATTGCGTACCAATTTATCTTTAAATACTACAACATCACCACGATTAACCTCATTAATAGGGAAAAAAACCTTATTAGTAAATGGTTCTCGAAATCCATAAAAAAATTTATTAACTAAAACAAAATCACCTACTAATAAACTTGGTCTCATTGAAGAGCTTGGAATTTCATATACTTCAAAGAAAAAAGCTCTCAAAGCAAAAACGACAAAGAGAACAGGAAAAAAATCATATGAATAATATATATAATGTGGCTTATCTTGATTAGGCATTCTAGATTTAGCTAAAAATAATTTATCAAGTCCAATAAAAAATGTACAAATTAAAACTAAAGCACATAAAACGTTTGCAAAATCAGTCCACTCAGAAATAATACCAA